>JAYTIW010000044.1:0-10740 GCA_043731575.1 Minisyncoccota bacterium
TCACGCGGCGTCGCTCCATCAGACTTTCGTCCATTGTGGAAGATTCTCGACTGCAGCCACCCGTAGGTGTATGGGCCGTGTCGCAGTCCCATCGGTGGAGGTCAGGCTCTCACCTCTCCTAAGCGTCATAGCCTTGGTAAGCCATTACCTTACCAACTAGCTGATACTGTTTAAGCCGCTCCCGAAGCGATAAATCTTTAACCTTGCGGTACTATCACGTATTACTCCACCTTTCGGTGGGCTATTCGTGACTTCGGGGTGCGTTCCTAAATATTACTACCTCGTTTGCTACTAAACTGTCCGTCTTCCAAACTTCACTCCACTAACCAGTATAAATACTGATTAACTTCATTCCATACTTCCGTCGGATTAGTTCCGTTCAACTTGCATGCCTTATCCACGCCGCCAGCGTTCATCCTGAGCTAGGATCAAACTCTATTTAATAGAGTGTGACAAAAGAAAAACAAAAAAATGCACAATTTGTGTAATGTATGTGACCCACATTGACTACAATGTGGCGCAGATTTTCGCAGACTAAACGCAGACCTCGCAGAAAAATACAAATACTTTTCTTCAAGATGTTATTTACTCTTTTGAACTTCTACACCACTTTAATATTCAAAGGGTCGTATTCAATTGACAAAGTGACTACTATAACAACATACTGTTTATCAGTACGAAGTAGAGCCATTCTATATGAAAGAATAAGGAAAGTCAAGGAAAATGGGCAGACTTTAGACATTAGCTTGTAGACCGTAGTAAAACCCTAAATACACACAAGAAATACAGACTGTATTTGATGGCTACAGTCTATAAGCTTTCCCACTTACCCACACATAGCTCGCAAAAAATATCTGGTATACTACTTAGAATGTCAGAAATAAATCCCATTCCAATCATAGCAATTGATGGGACATCCTCCTCTGGAAAAGGTACCATCGCAAGCCTTTTAGCAAGAAAACTTGGATACAATTATCTTAATTCAGGAGCTCTCTATCGTCTCTCAGCACATCTAGCAATCATTAATAATATTGATATATTCGATCATACACAAGACAACTTCGACCAAGTTGTCTCTCTTTTAGTTAAGGAGAGCTCTCATGTTGATTTTATTGATAAACAAGTTATCTACAAAGGAGAAAATATTTGGCCACTTCTTTCGTCACAAGAAGCAGGCAATAATGCATCAATTATCGCACCATACCCCCCTCTTCGGGAAGCTGCTAAAGAATTTCAACGAAGTCGAATCAAAGCGCCCGGCCTAGTGGCAGAAGGGCGCGACATGACGACAGAAGTATTTGTTGATGCACAGGTAAAAATATATCTAGATGCCTCCGTCGAATCTCGAGCTGGGAGACGACTCAAAGATGAGGAACAACGTGCTTCTGGAAAGACCTACGAGATGATCTACGAAGAATTAAAGAAACGAGACGAAGCCGATAAAACTCGTGCTACGGGAGCCCTTAAGTTAGCGGAAGATGCATTCTTTATCGACACAAGCACTATGACAATTGAAGAAGTGCTAGACGACTGCATCACATGGTGTACCCAAAAAGGTATCGTTAGTGCTCTGTAGTTATAACAAATATTTTAAACTGGCGATATAGAAATATTCGTAAAAAATAGCGTGACCCTTCGGGTCACGCTATTTACGCTATTTCATCAAGCACACGCACTTCTGGTGGAACACCTTTTCCGCATAATCTAACCTCATAGACGTTTCTCTTACCAAAAAATATATACTCGAAAAGTATTTTATCAGCTGGCATCATTTCATGGTATGGTATCTCATTTTCTTGGAAAAACTTAGGAGCTCCCATTTCCTTTCCTTCTTGTGGCTCCCCTTTCCAAATATGCGCGAAGAAAAATGAAACTTCCATAAATGATTCGAAGCGGTCATCTTTTTTTGTGAAAAAATGAACCCTCGCCCGTAAGCTTAAATCTTTTTCTGTAACAATCACACCAGACTCGTCGAAACATTCACGCACAGCAGTATGAAAAATAGTCGCATCGGTCTTTTCCATTTTCCCGCCATAGCCATTCCACATACCAAGACTATAGGATATCTCACCACCTTCGTGATGAATCGGCTGTTTCTTTCGTGCCAAGCACACCCTCCCCTTATCATCAAAAAGAAGAACGACACTCGCCTGTACTGTAGGTTTTTGCATAATGAACTCCTTTCTATTAAAGCAGTGTACTCTTTTGCACAACCTCTGCAAGACTAAGCTTTTTAATTAACTTTTTCTTTATTAGAATAATTAACAAAATCATTCCGTGCATCTTTCTGTTCTATAAAAAATTTTTCGATCTGCTCTGCCCTACCTTCGTTTATTAACAACGGATTAAGTGGTGGATTTTCTTGGTCTATCATAAGAGCTTGTTCATCGTGAAGCCATACTGTTGTTTGTGGAGGTCTTACCTCTAATCCTTCTTTATGTACTGCAACACTATAAGATCTATTCGTATTCCCACCTAGAAGCTTCTTATACCAATGCCTATTATCACCAAAAAAATCTGTGACAAGATTCTTATGGTGTACAATAAAATCAAAAGATGGAAAGCCTTGATTCAGTACTTCAGGTGAAAGTGATTGTTGTTCCATGTTCATATAGTATTGTTTTATTTCTTATATTTTATCACAACCCAGGACAAAACTGACAAAAATCCAAAGAGTACCACCGCCATAAACGGGAATGTCACGAAACCAAACTCAATAAACGATGGCTTGGCACAATCCACTGCAAATAGCGCGGTTGAACATGGTTTCATAAGATCAAAGCCGATCTGTAGTGCGTGATGGTACACAGCAACCAAAAATCCAAAAACTGAGAGAACAAACACATACGGAAGCACTGCCAGATCTTTCTTATACCATGCATATGCGAACATAAATATCTGAGGATATAAAAATACTCGCTGATACCAGCACAGATCACACGGTGCGTAGTGTAAAACTTCAGAATAGAAAAGTGTAAGAAACGTGCCCCCAAGTGTTATAAAAAATCCAAGCGGAAAAATATAATTACCAAAACATTGCGCATATTTCCCTATATCTTTTTTATATGATTGATACGCGACAAAAATTGCAAACAACACTACAAAAACCGCCCCGATAATTGTAAGTAATGCTAAATAATGAGTAAGGGTCGCTGCGTAGGCTGGATGTACTTCCATAGATATGAAGTATACCATTTTATTGAGTACCTCAAATTACACATCAAAAGAATTAACTATTTCTGCAATCGCGACCTTAAAGTCTTCCGGATGACAAGACAACCAATCAGTAAGTGGGTGTGTCGCTCCTTTAAAAGTACAATACTTCTTCCTTCTCGATACATGGGCCGAGTCGTATATACGCCTCACAACATCCTTTGGAATAACTTGATCTTTTTCTGCTTCAAGAAGTAAGAGCTTCCCTGTAAAAAAGCTTACAACTTCAAAAGCATCAGTCTTTTCCCAACTGAAAGGAACTCTTATTATTGAGGAAAAGTCGTCCCCAAATGGAATAGAAAAAGCATCTTTTGTATACACAGCAGGGGCAATCAAAATAAGGTTATCAATCTCACAAGACTCTCCTGCTTTAAGTGCAATATACCCCCCCATACTTGAAGCTATCACTGTTATCGGATACTTAAAAGCTACACGCTTTATAATTTCAAGTACTTGCTCTACTTTTTTTTCTAGTGATGAAAAAGCTTTATCTCCTTTTGTGTCTCCATGACCAACAAAATCAAAAGCATATGTTGTCACTCCTTGTGTGGCGAGTGCTTTTCGTATAGAAATAAACCCACTCCTTCCTCGAAGTCCACCACCATGAACACATAAAACATTGGAAACTTTTTCTTTACTAGCATGATAGATATCGCCAGAAAGTAACCCAAAAGATGTCTCTACTGTAATTAGTTCTATGTTCATACTATTTTTCTTTTGACAAAAAAGAAGCAACAAGAGAAGCTGTATCCCTAATACTCTGGTTGTCGACTGTATTTTTGCCCTCCTGTGATCCGATTATTCTAAAGTTATGACCAACACGGGGAATTGTAAAAACTTCAATCTTACCGCCACCTTCTCTACCAGATCTTGCAAACTCTCTAGCGTACTCTTGCATATGTAAAGGAATAGGAGGATCATCAGACTCAAAGAAAGTGATAAGAACCTCACCGCCTTTTTTGAGGAAGTCTTCTAAAGTACTGAAAAAGGGAGACAAACGAACATCCCATGGATTGGATACTATTTTTTTGAAAGTCTCTCCATATGGAAGAGTCTCTGCCGAAGCAGGATAAAACCCTGGAGAAATAAGAACAACCTTCTTAACAAAAAGATCCTCCTTATTAAGAGACTCGACAGACCTAAGTGCCATATACGCTCCTGCACTTGTGCCTATAAGAGCAACGTTATTTGATTTTATTTTTTCAGAAAAGTGTCTTGAAATACCCTCCACGACTTTTGTTCTTGTTGCCAAAGTCTCTTCATTCCAATCACCAAGAGAGCCGCCTGTTGCAGGCTGGTTATACATAACACTTGATTCATTTACTTTAGAGAGCTTCAAAGCGAGGTGGCCGTAGAGTTTATTAATAAGGGGTAAGTTTTTTCTTCTTTCTGGATCACGAGGAATCCCTCCAACCATGGTTACCAGTTGAGAACCCTCTCTTCCCGGAGAAAATGCACACCGAATACTCCTACCATCAAGAACAACATTTTCAACGTGAAAAGACTTCGTGAGAAGCCACTCGTTTTCGCTTTGTGGAAGATGGCGACTCAAGTCTTTTTCTGGTTGCTGTTTTAGTTGCTCCATATAATACTACAAAAAGTCTACTACACTCAGACTTTGTTTCCCGTTTATACAACACCTACATAAACCTTGTACCTTTATTGTTTCTTAAACCCGTCTTTATTCCAAATAGTAAGCAGTGGAGATGCAACGAAGATAGAAGAATATGTTCCCACCACGATACCCACCATAAGTGTGAGTGAGAAGAACTTTGTTGTTTCAGGTCCAAAATAATAGAGAGCGATGAGAGAAAGTACCGTGGTTAGAGACGTGTTTATTGAACGAGTGAACGTCTGAGCCACACTTTCACCAACAATCTCTTCAAATAACCTCTTATGCCCATGGAGTTTAAGGTTCTCACGGATCCTATCGAAGACCACAATCTTGTCCGAAATAGTAACCGCCATAATAGTAAGGAGTGCTACCACAAAGAGCGTATCCACTTCTGCGCCATAATAGTGAGACAAATATGCATAGACGCCAACTGGGATAACAATGTCGTGAATGATGGTGACCATCGCCACCACTCCATACTTCCATGATTGGACTGGAAGGGAAACTTCACGGAATGCGAATGCGATAAAACCAAGAATTGCTATGATCACGATAACTATGGCGATAATAGCTTTCTTAGTCATCTCCTTTCCCATAGTTGGACCGACTGTACTAACTTGAGTCACTGAGAATGGATACTTCTTACTGTCAAGAGACCCTTTTAATATGGCATCAGTCTCCTCAAATGATTTCGCGGAGATAAATTTATATGATGTTGCCCCTGTTGAGAAAGCTTTTACTTCCTTCTCCTTTAACGTTTCTGTGTCTACTTTTTGTACTGAGGATGTCGCATAGTTAATTTCAACAACTGTTCCACCAGTAAAATCAATACCTTTTTTAATTCCAAAAGTATTCACCAATAGTGCGCTTCCAATTACCATAAGAACCGCAATCCCGATAAACAATGATTTATATTTGACAATAAACATATCTTTAGAATTATTTAGTAAAACCTGAACCAAAGAGGAAGCGACCAATCTTCCCTGGTTTTTCAATAACGATAGCCCGAAGGAGCGAACGAGTTACAATTTGTGCTGAGAAGAGTGATACTACAGCCCCTAAGAAAAACGTAAAAGCAAATCCTTTCACAACAGAGGTGCCGAGCCAAAAAAGAATTACTGATACGATGATCGCTGCAATGTGTGAGTCTCGAATAGAAGTCCACGCACGAAGAAATCCTGTCTCCATCGCATCTTTAAGACCTTTACCATGACGAAGCTCTTCTTTCATTCTTTCAAACGTAAGAACGTTCGCATCCACAGCAAGAGCAAGAGAGATAATGAGTCCTGCGATACCAGCTGATGTGAGTGTCACGGGAATCAATTTAAAGATAGCGAGCATAAACGCTAAGTACGAAACGAGCGCAAGTGAAGCCATCACCCCAGGAAGACGGTACCAAATAATCATAAAGAGTACAATGAGTCCGAATCCAACAACGGCGGCTTTTTCTCCTGCCCCAACCGCTTTTTCACCAAGAGAAGGCTCTACTACAGTCTTACCTGCAAGGGTGATTGGTACCGGAAGAGCTCCCGAGTTTAGGCGCCCAACCATGATACGAGCTTCTTCTACAGTAAATGACCCTGATATTACAGCCTTGCCAAGGGTAATCTCTTCGTTAACCGTAGGAGATGAAATAGGTACACCGTCTAAA
This sequence comes from Minisyncoccota bacterium, assembly GCA_043731575.1. GTDB lineage: Bacteria > Patescibacteriota > Minisyncoccia > Phycocordibacterales > UBA5272 > UBA11704. The sequence continues at coordinate 6,480 of JAYTIW010000044.1, forward strand.
AAGATAGCAACCTGCTTTCCGATATTGGCCTTGGTGATTTGTGCAAAAAGTTTTGCTCCTGTCTCGTCAAAAGCAAGCTCTACCATTGGACGATTAGTAGTCTGATCAAAAACAAGTGATGATTTCTTAAGATATGTTCCTGTGAGCCCTGTGCTGTCATAGTTACCGATCATCTCGTAGAGAGTAGATGATGCATCAAGTGTCTTAGCATTTTTTTTCTGTGTCTTAAACTCAAGAACGGGAGTTTCTCCAATTAACTTCGCAGCTTGGTCGATATCTGCAACACCAGGAAGCTCCACGACAAGACGCCACTCATTAGCCAAGCGACTAAATGATGTCGTCACTGTAGGTTCTCGAACACCAAAAAGGTTCACACGACGTTCGATAACATCTCGTAGCGCTTCCACGCTGTCTTGTACCACCGCATCTTTTGGCAATGCATTTGTATCAATTGTATAGGTAAGCGCAGCACCTCCTGCAAGGTCGAGTCCTAGCACAAAGTCCTTTTTAAAATTACCATTTAAAATAACATCCCCTTTCCATAACCATCCGCAAATAACGAGAACTGCAATAATCAACCAAAACGCTTTAATCTTTGCTTTCATATATGTTAATGGGGGTATTCTACCACGCAAACAGCAACGTCGGTACTTTACAAAAACTCTTTACGGTGGTACTTCTAAAAAAGAAGCTTAGGGCTTTGCCTTGAGCTTCTTGAGCTTCTTTTTCAAAAACGTATCTAGAAATACAATATGCTAGTTAACTAGCATATTGTCGAAAAGTACCTTTTAATCTTATTTTACAAGGATTATTTCCGGTATGTTTTTTAAGGTAATGAGGTAATTGGGTCATGGTAACGGGGTCAGGTACCGTTCTTTTATAAAAATGAGGTCGCCGCGAGCCTGAACTGCTCAATAAAAAGTTTTTTCAAATAGTAGATACTGCCTGCTTCATACAAAAGGATTACTGCTTTCTTATACTCAACTTCATCAATACTACGGTATGAAAACGGAGGCAGATTATGAGCCAATAAGATAGCATTTGAAACCATTCTGGATGTTCGTTTATTCCCATCTTCAAAAGGCTGAATATACGAAATAGACAGCAGTGTTAGAAAGGCGAGACTAAGTCCATTTTGGACATGGTTTGCGTTTTTAATAAATGACTCTAGTTGTTCCCCTATTTGGAAAATATTGTCGTATGGCTTGTAATTAGTTCCAACTATACCTACTGCCCCACTACGCAACCCTTTACTGATATGAAGACCTTCAACAAGGAGACTGTGGACATTTTCAATTTCTTTTTTAGTAGGATACAAAAAAAGTTGTTTATAGTCACGTATATATTCCAATGCTCGCTTATGATTCAAAATCATAACAGCCTCTTCGTGAGGGTGACCTTCTGCTTCTTGTCGTTCTTTTATGAGGCGCTCAGTGTCGAGCAACGTATACGTATTTCCTTCAATCTGAGATGACTTCCAAGCAAGCTCAATTGTTAACTTTTCAAACTCTTTTTTCTTAATCGTTTCATTTGCACGTTGATACCTACTATGCCAATCACGACCACATACTTCTAGTTCTTGTAGTTCATCTATTGAAAAAATATCTAAATATAAGAGTCTCGAGAAATCAAGCTTTTTTTGAAGAACATGTCTATCGTCTTGATTCTTTTCAAAATAATAAGAAACGTTAACTGGTGCTAAAGGGAAATTAACACCTTGTGTATATGTTGTGCCAGGACCTTTACCATATCGTGAAATAAAACCAAGATTAATTAAAACTTCCACATCTCTTGCAAAAGTGACTCTAGAAACACCAAAACTTTTAAAATTCTTTGGGCTGACATGACCCAAAATAGCAATATCTGTGAGGATTTTTTGTTGTCTTTCTGATAATTGTTTCATAAATGCCTTTTAATTGTAACATTATGGAACAATTATTACAATAAAATGAAACAATAAGTAAAAATACACTCGAAAAGACTTTTCAACCATCATAATCAGCCAAAACGCTTTAATCTTTGCTAATACACTAATTCTAACTGTACTACTTCAAAGGTGAACTGAAGTGCCTTGAGCTTCTTTTTCAAAAACGTATCCCAGAAATACAAAATGCTAGTTAAGTGACCAATTGTCGAAAAGTACCTTTTAATCTTATTTTGCAAGGCTTATTTCCGGTATGTTTTTTAGAAAAGACCCCGGAAGTTACCACTTCTGTTTTTGCATCTGGGTACTTTTTCAAAAACTCCTTAAAAGAAAATTCTGGTGGAGGTGGTATGTGCCTACGCCAGTACATAATACCCTGTATGTAACTAAATGCTACTTAACCAGCATTTAGTCACTTTTACAGAAAAAGCTATACGCTGTAATGGTTATTTCTTAGACCAAATTTCAATATTTTCCAAGACATCTGCAAAAGAGAGAGTTCTCGCAATGACGACATTTTCTTTATATTCTTTCAAGAAAGTGCCGAATGAGTACTTTGTATCTCCTCCAAATTTACACTCATATGCATACAAAGAAGCCCCTTCCTTTTTAATAAAATCAATTTCTAAGCCTTGTTTAGTTCTCCAAAAGAAAATCTCAGCAGGGAAAATTTTTAAACTTTCCTCTTTCCAGATTTCTGTAAAAATAAAGTTCTCAAAAATAGCCCCTTTGTCCGTTCTTTCTTTAACTGGACTTAATATATCAACAATTGCGTTACGAATACCTATATCTAAAAAATATACTTTATATGATTTTTTAATTTCATTTCTTAAGTTCCTAGAGAAAGAATAGACGCGTTTAATAATGAAAGACTGTTCTAACAAAATAAGGTAGCGATCTACGGTGGAACGATTAACACCTGCCGCGCGAGCAATCTCCGCAGTTGAAACACACTGGCCAATTTGTAGCGCAAGCATTCGCAGTATATCTTCAAAAGCCTTTGGGCGCTTAATAGACTCAAGAATGAAAATATCTTTATACAAGTAGTTGGTTGCTATTTTTTTAAGTGACAGTTGTTTATCTTCACTTGTTATAGAAAAAATAACTTCTGGATAAGAGCCGTATAGAAGTATGTCGAGGAGATCTTTTTCTTCTATAACTTTATTGTTATTTTTTAACTCTTTAAGTGAGAGTGGCGAAAGCATGAGCTCGACAGCTCTTCCTGTCATAGGCTCAACTATTTTATTCGCCAAGTCAAATGATGAAGATCCGGTTGCAATTATCTGTATACCGAGATGCTTATATTTATCATGGAATACTTTTACCGGCCTAAGCGGTTGTTTCCCCACCCACCCTTTTTTCTCTCGTTTTCATCATTTCCTGTATTAATCTGTAGAACAGCTTGCCTCGAGAAGCAGAAGTTCTTCTGTTGAATCTGAATACATATTCATCTAAATATGACTGTAAGTTGTTTAAATGTACACCACCCTGATGAGTTCCAAGTAGTCATCTTTTAAGTAAGGAAGCTACACGATGTACTAAAGGAGTATTATCTTTCGATTCCTCTTTCTTTATAGCTTCATGTTTGTAGTTATGTTTAGACAACATCGCATATGATTTAAATTCATCGGTATGTATTGTACTTCCTTCTTCTACCATGCTTTGTATTGCTTTCAGTAAAGTTGCACTAGTAGCATCTTCAATGATACACATACGAACTTTACCAATCTTAGGTTTCCCTCTATCTTCAACAGCTACAAGTACCATAGCTTTACCCAAAGCTCCACGTCCTCGTATTCCCTTATAAACTCCACCTATAAAGACCTCATCAATCTCAACTACACCTTTTAGTTTCTCTCTGCCAATCTGAGACATTGATTTGCGTATAATCTTAAGAAGATTCCACCCAGTCATCTGTCTTTTGATTCCAATTTCTCTTGATAATCCAAGAGCAGATATTCCACCTTTTTGAGAAACCATAAACCATACAGCAAAGAACCATGTTCTAAGCAGTAGGTGTCTGTTGTGGAAAATAGTACCCGAGGTAACAGTAGTTTCTTTTAAACATGTACTACATCTGTACGTCATATCTCGTGTATGTTTAGTATGTTTTATACTATTGCATTTTGGACAAACAAAACCTTTCGGCCATCTGATCTTAATTAAGTACTCGTAACATTCCTTGTCAGTTTTGAATACCTCAACAAATTCTTGTATTGTCTCTGGATAGTCAACATTCATTAGACTTGCCCCAGAATAACAAATTTAATATACTGTATACATACTAATTATGTATACTCACATGAATATAGACAAAGTCCTCAACAACAAAAGACT
>JAYTIW010000045.1:0-4232 GCA_043731575.1 Minisyncoccota bacterium
ATTCCTTTAATCTTCATTCCTTACACTTTACACACGAAGTATGAATTTATATTCTAATCAGTCAGCAAATATCAGAACAACATGGTTCATGATGACAGGGTTTCTTCTTGTTGTCATCGCTATTGGTTTTGTGCTTTCATACATGTATAGCAATCCGTCTCTCTTATATGGAGCAATTGCACTTAGTCTTCTTATGAATGTCGGCGCGTATTGGTTTTCGGATAAAGTAGTTCTTTCGATGGCAAATGCAGAACCAGTAGAATCCAAAGATGCATATCCAGAATTATGGAATACTCTTGAAAATCTTTGTATCACAGCAGGGCTCCCGATGCCGAGACTTTATGTTATCAATGATCCAGCACCGAACGCCTTCGCTACAGGGCGCAACAAAGATCATGCGGTCGTCGCTGTTACAACAGGACTGCTCCCGCTTCTGAGTAAATCAGAACTAGAAGGAGTGCTAGCTCATGAGCTTGCGCACATTGGGAATCGGGACATGCTTCTTCAGACAGTGATTGTTGTTTTTGCAGGAGTAATTTCACTTGTTGGGGACATGGCGCTTCGGATATCTATGTTTGGTGGAGGGAATAGTGAGAGGAAGAATCCACTATTTTTAATTTTAGGAATAGCGGCGATAATACTGGCACCCATTGCGGCTACCATTATTCGACTAGCTATTTCACGAGAACGTGAGTTCTTGGCAGACGCGACAGGTGCACTCATCACTAGGTATCCAGAAGGGCTAGCAAGTGCACTCGAGAAGATTAGTAACTTCCATCAGCCGATGAAAGTACAGCATCAAGCAATTGCCCATCTTTTTATTTCTGATCCAACAGGAGTCAATGATATATCTGAAGCACGTGAGCATGAAAAAGTTTCTTTTATCCAAAAAATGTTTATGACCCATCCACCGTTACAAGAACGAGTCGAACGCTTACGTGTGAAGTAGCTTTTGCTGTTGTAATTATTGTTTCGAATACAGGTAGTGCATATCTGCCTCATGGGGCTTTTTGAAGGTGGTGATATACTTGTTTACGTACGGCTTTTCACCAATCCTTCTTTTTCGTGAATATTGTTCAAATGTGTAAAACCTATACACAAAAAGTGTTTTCTATTGTACGCTACACACAATTAATTTATATTTATGATACTTATTGCAATCATCACAAGCGCTATTATGACTCTCGTAACCTACGGAGCCTTCATTGTTGTTTTTTCTTTTATGGCGTGGATGGCCATTGACGCTGCTAAGCAAGATAGATTCTGGTGGATAGTAATTATTCTTGGTGTTCCATTTATTGGAGGTGTGGTATATTATATTACAGAGAAAAAACATCAGTATGTAAAAGCGAAATCCCACCATGTACATGAGTCACAGACAGAATCCCAACATGAGACAACACCAAAAGAACACCGTCACCAAAAAGAGACAACAAAAAGTAACGAGGAGTCAGTGACTAAAGCAGAAGAATCAAAAACACATGTAGAGAAAGTAGACGTAGGAAAACTTGTAGAAGGGGAGACAGAAATTAAAGAGGAAATAAAGCTAGAAATAGGGAAGGAAGAAAGTAACGAAAAAGATAAAACGACATAAAGTTTTTTACGTTCCTAAGATAGCGCTATGCTATACTGAAAAAGAAACACACTCTAAGTGCTTCTTTTTCTTTCAGAATGACTTTGGTTTTAGAATAAGGAGGCGTCGGATAGTGGTTTATTCCACCACCTTGGAAAGGTGGCAACTGGGCAACTGGTTCGAGAGTTCGAATCTCTCCGCCTCCGCCAATATGTTTTAGTATCGGAGTGACCCAGATACATAAGGTATGAAAACACCAGAATCAAAAAGTAATAATTTAATACAAGAATCCGCCCCTAGAAGATTATTTCTTGGACTTTCTCCAATTATGGATAAAGTCTTGTTAAACGAAGAAAGTAGAAATTCTTTACGAGTTGGTAAACTTCTTTCCGCAGTTAATGGAGAACTTCTTGTTAACGAAGCAAGTGCTGAATCAAGTGCAAAAAGACTTGAAAATGGGTTATCTCAAATATCTCTTGGAGCTATGCCATTTCGTAGAGAAAATGTAGATAGTTTTGGTTGGGGTGTTGATAGTGCTAAAGAGCAGCTTCTTGTTAAATTGGCTCATGAATCTGCTCATGTTTTTCAAAATCAAGCAGGATATGAGCAAGCGCTTGTTAGTTTCTTGAATGGTTCAAATGATATAGATGAAAAATTCCATCCATACTTAGAGTTGTATGCATTTCTTAACACTAAAGGTATTTGTAATGGGCTTGCAGATATGAATGTTTATCACAGACAAAGTAGAGACACTGGCTTACTTAGTATGAATACTCTAGAAGATATGACTGAGTTTATCGGGGCTTATCTTATTAGTGACGATTATTTTAATTTTAGACTAGAAGGCTCTAAGGTTTCTTTGTCAGAAGAAGATAAGAAAAAAATAGCAATGTTGGTTATACAGATTGTGGGAATGTAATATTTTGCCCAGAAATAACCTCGACCCACATACATATTTTAGAGCTTGGAAATGATGCATAAATACCCTTATGGGGTCTAGACCTATGGGTACTTAACCCACAATCACCGCATAGTAGAAAATTGATTGGTTGGCGAAAGGCGATAAGATAGAACCCTCGAGGGTTCGAAGCTCTATCCGCAATAAGAATAAAGTATTGAATATGAGCCTTATACATCAAAATATTAAACTAGGTAAATATCGACACTACAAAGGTAAGGAGTATGAAGTTATTGGAGTTGCTAAACACAGTGAATCTTTGGAAGATCTTGTGGTATATAAAGCTTTGTATCAGTCAGAAGAGTTTGGCGATCATGCTTTATGGGTACGTCCTATTACTATGTTTTTAGAGAAGATAATAATCGACAGAAAAGAAGTCTCTCGATTTGAGTATATAGAAAATTAAAAGCCTTAGACATGTCTAAGGCTTTTTCAAATTATCGGTGAGTGCCAGGTAAGCACTCCGAAACATTTTCGTGTTGCTCGGGCGTCCAGGGCGGCGAACTTACCACAAGAATTTTTACAAAACCTTGCGGGATCCAGTAATAGGGTTTGTTGATTTGCACAAGAACTGTTGAATCTTGAGGGAGTAGTACCTCTTCACCTTCACAATGAAAAGTTACCTCACCCTTAAGGACTCTTACAATCATTTCTGATTGTTTGTTAATAGCAGTACCCCTTTCAGGGTATCTGTTTGTCAGACAAATTTCAGCAATATTCATATCTGTAGCAGGAAGCGAGATGTCAAAGGTCGAAAAACCTTGAAGCTCACGAGTACTTTCCACGCTTGGAATTTGATAATGGATCATAATGTATCCATTTCTATTTTGCAGCGTATCATATATATCTTTAAGCCTATATGGTTAATACATAATTTATAGCTTAGGAAAGATGCTAAATGTCTTCGTTAAGCTTAAATTTTTAGCACTTAACCCGTCATCTCCACAAAAAGAAACTTCTAAATCCAATAACAGGTGTTGCATGGTATATACTCGTAATTACATGATCCCATTTCAAACAAAAGTCCTCTCTATTGTTTCTAAAATTCCGTCTGGGAAAGTTCTTACCTACGGTCAAGTGGCCCAGAAAGCTGGTAATCCTAAAGCATCTCGTGCGGTCGGCTCAATTATGGCTAAGAACCAAGATAAAAATATTCCGTGTCATCGTGTTGTACGGTCAGACGGCAGTATCGGTATGTACAATGGTCTTCGTGGAAAAAGTAAAAGTGAAATTTTAAAAAAAGAAGGGGTGCAATTTAGTAAGGATGGGAAAGCTATTTTGCAGTAAAGAAATTTTGACAATCCTGTGCCTAATGATATATTGAACTTAATAGACTTTTAGGAGAAGACTATGAATGTTCCACATAGGGCTATAAAACTGGATGTAAGGCGAGCACAGCTCATTAATTTTATAGAAATCGCTTCCGCTTCTCTTAGGGAGGTAGAGGAAGAGGCGAACGCTATTGCTTTATTTAGATTGCGAACAAAAATAAGGGAAGGTCTTTCTTATGAAGAAGCTTACCCTGCCTTCTTTCAGTATACAAAAAATCTTTTTACAGGGAAAACATAGGCTCGCCAAGCACCTCGCGTAGGTGCTTATTATTATATAGCCCCCGCAAATCAAATTTCCATGTTTTGATCCCTTAAACTCCTTATAAATTAAGAGGTTTACAAACAGAAAAGCGGGAATTTGATTTGCGGG
>JAYTIW010000046.1:0-4223 GCA_043731575.1 Minisyncoccota bacterium
ACTTGGACAAGATCCGTATCACGGGAAAGGGCAAGCGTGTGGACTATGCTTCTCGGTACAAGGCGGTACACCACTTCCGCCATCGCTTAAGAACATCTACAAAGAAATAGAGAGCGACCATGGTGTCAAAAAAGATTTCACGAATGGTGACTTAGAGAGCTGGGCACGACAAGGGGTGCTACTCCTTAATTCTGTACTCTCTGTAGTAGCAGATAGTCCAGCATCTCATAAAGATAAAGGTTGGGAAGACTTTACCAATATGGTTATCAAAACAATCTCCGAGAAACAAGATCACGTCGTCTTCATGTTGTGGGGTAACTTCGCCAAAGGAAAGAAAGGTTTGATTGACGAGAATAAACATCTCATCCTCGAAGCAGTACACCCGTCCCCTTTTTCTGCATACTCAGGATTTTTTGGGTGTGGGCACTTTTCAAAAGGGAATGAGTGGTTGAGGAGGGAAGGTAAGGGAGGGGTGGGGTGGTAAAACAATCGGAGCATCATACGTAGATATAATGCTCCTAGAGTTTCTATAAATAAGCAGTCAAGAAACCTATGTAATAAAACTACATATGAGTTTTTTCAACCATTAACTTTATTCCCTGCTTCAAGTTTTGATCTCTAGTTATAGTTACATAATTATCTGCATAATCAATAACTAGCATTTTCCTTGTATCTTTCAAAAACATTGTTCCTATTAAACTAATACCATTTTCTACAAACTGAATAGGAAAGTTAGATATCTCTTCATCTAGAACTTTGATTTTTGCTTTTGTAATACCAACTTCTACAACCTCACCATTAAACCCCTTTGATGAATGTTTCTGTATCAGGTCTAGTTCTAAGTCTTTTACATCCCCACTATTCAACTGTAGATAGCCATTAAATCCTGTATCCACTAGAAATCTGATAATCTTTGAGCTGCTTGATGTTTCGTTAATTACTTCTAAGTTTATGAAAACTTCGCCCTGGGAACCAAATTGTAAACCAGTCATCTTTCCATCTTGAACATTTTTTGGAAGATTATTTTCCATTTTTGATATTTTTATTAATTGTTAAGAGATACAGAGATACGTTGTGATTTTCTATCAGATATACGTCTGGAAACTACACTTGCTCGTAACCCCTATATAATCCACCACAGAACAATCTCGCTTTCGTGATAAATATATTTAAATTAAATAAAAATATTTATATATTCATTATTACAGATACGAAGTAAAAGCCATATTTGTTGTCCTTCATAAGGGTGTCAATAGTGCATCTTAAGGCTCATAGTTATTCCTCTTGCGCTATAACGCTTTTTAGAACACACGTTCTAAAGTTTAAAAAATAAGAACTTATATGATGTGGTAATTCACATGTACTTCGTCTCCACGAATAACTTTTATTTAATCTTAATCATTCTTAACAAGCAATAATTCACAATACCGGCAGGAACCGCGAGTACGCTTTCGGTCACGGATAATTTTTTGCCGTCGCAAAAAATTTCCTCGACCCCGGCTCGCAATTTGGCTTACTAGCCTCATAATGCTCCGCCTTTCGATTCCTGACGAAAAGCGCGCAGGCGCTTTTCTCCGAGAGCACAGAATACAAAAAGCGAAGTCGTACGACGTCGCTTTTTGTATTCTGTGCTCTCGGCAGGAATCGAACCTGCATCGCAAGTACCGCAAACTTGAATTCTATCCATTGAACTACGAGAGCAGGTTACTGTAGAACAATTACTTGTCTACAATATGATTCCATACTAACTATTTTGCCTTAACGTCTAGTTTCGCGACAGCTTTTGCAAGGCGAGACTTCTTACGATTAGCCTGCCCTTTCTTGATAGTCCCACGCTTTGCCGCCTTATCAAGCGCCTTAAAGGCTGCCGATAAGTCAGTCTTGATAGCTTTGGTATCTTTTGCAATGACATCCTTTCGAACAGTCTTCACTGCTTCTTTCATCGTACGACGAAGTTTGTCGTTAACGACTCGCTTCCTCTCACTTACTCGTACTCCTCTTTTTGCGTTTTTTGTAATTGCCATATAATTTCTAGTTGTTAGATTTTAGATATTTAGACTATAGAATAAAGAAATACTAACACACTTTTTAGAATTTTGCAAAAAGATTTCTCGAAACAACTGCAGGTAATAAAAAATGAGAATGGGTAGCGAAGACTACCTTTTAGAAAAATTAAGGCTTTTTATTTCCTCCCCTAATCGCCACGCATTCCCATGACTAAGCAACCCAATATAGCTCGCTACATTCTCCCCATTTACCTTCCTGTACATCCTCCTCTTCGTCACAGTACGTAGTACTTTGTGATATGGAAAATGTACCCACCCAAGGAAGTCCACACCTGAGGCAAGTGTGGTGAGAAAGACTTTGTTGGGATGAAGTGAGAGTTTTAGTCTGTGTGGAAGATATGCTTCGCACATCTTTCGCACCACTTCAAGTTCTTCCTTATCATGTGCCATAAATACAAAATCATCTGCGTATCGTATATAAGACTTCATCTTGAGTGTATGTTTAACATACTGATCGAACTCATTCATGTATATATTCACAAGTAACTGTGATGTAAGGTTGCCAAGAGGTAAACCAACTCCTGCCACTCCAGAATGGAAACTCCCGATCACATTTTCAAGAAGTCCTACAATATTATTGTCTTGTATTCTTTGTTTTAAAATTGTCAGAAGAATGTCGTGGTCAACGCTCGCAAAAAACTTCCGTATATCACACTTCAGTATCCAACAAGTCCTTGTATGATTCCTACTCACCTTCCGTGCAAAGACATCGAATCGCCTGAGTGCTCTATGTGTCCCCTTGTTATCTCTACATGAGTACGAGTCAGGGGTGAAGGTGGTGTCGAAGAATGGATAGAGCTTACGGTAGATAGCGTGATGAAGAAGTCTGTCTCTCACACTTGCTTTATGAATATCGCGTCGCTTCGGATCACAGATGATGAAGTGTTGGTAGTCGCCGTGTGTATACGTTCGACTCTTTAAGTCGTGATGAAAAGTGAGGATATTCTCCGTGAGATGAAGTGCGAACAATGCAACATCTTCTTTATTTTTCTTCCCACGCACAAATTCATTCCATGCTATGAACAAGTTTTCTACAGATATGATATCGTTATAGGTAAGAGGCACAGTATTTTACATTCGCATGAATACGCAACAAGCAACTACCCCACGAGAATTACCAGGAGTAATCCTCAAACAAAAAGAAGTGTACCAACTCTGGCTTAAACTTCACAGAGACTTTCCAAGAGTTGAACGTCTTGGCGTCGGACAAAAAATTGAACAGTCTTTTCTAACCATCTTCGAATTAACCTATATCTCTTCATATCTCCCAAGAGATCAAAAAGTTATAACTCTCGCAAAAACAATTACAAGACTCGACATCTTGAAGTTTTTTATGCAACTTGCTTTTGAAAGCAAGCTCATACCCCTCCCTTTGTACATAGACATATCAGAAAGACTTCTTGAAGTTGGTCGCATGTTAGGCGGTTGGAAGAAGGGATTAGAATCAAAAACTCCCATCATATAGATGGGAGAAAGAAAATGAAGTTGCGGGATAACGAACCGATGAAGATACTTGGCATTCCAGACGTTGTCGTTGGACACCGAGTTCACGTTGACGTTCAGCTGCCCAGAGCCATCGAAGTTCACGTTCGCCACAAAGAATATGCCCTACACCATCCTAGCCACCACCAATTGATAACTCTCTTGGTTGAATTGTACGCGGGACATTATAAGTCCTCCAGTGTAGAGCACCAACTTATTATTATTTTTTGATAAAAATAGATTCACTCTTTTGCAAGACTTTACAAAAAATCTGTCCGACAAAATTCTCAAACATATTTTTATACAACCATAACACCAAAGCCGTGACCGTGGTGTCTCGTATGTATTGCTCATGTAGTATATAGAAATCCCCCAAAAGCACGAAGCTCTCGGGGGATCATAACACAAGTGTCAAAGGGACAAAGTCCCAAAGGGTCACTGTGCGAAGGTTTACAAAGGCTCAAATGGGCAGTTGCGGGATAACGAACCGAGGAAGAGACCGGGCAGACCAGACGCGGTCGTAGGACACCGAGGACACGCGGACGCTCAGCCGCCCAGAGCCAGAGAAGATCACGTACGCCACAAAGAACTTGTCTTTGCCTTCAACCTCTTTTTTGAAAAGGAAGAACGTGCCGTAGCCGTCAGTGCGCAACCACTTTTTGTGTGTTTCAACAA
>JAYTIW010000047.1:0-10496 GCA_043731575.1 Minisyncoccota bacterium
TTGTCCAAGTATGACGACTCTCACAGATGTCAGAGGTGTAAGATTGAAAGCTCGGAAGAGATCTTTTTGCTTCGGGTATATCTTTTTGGTGAGATACTCTTGTTGGACGAAACTCATAAGCTTCTTAAATTTCGCCGTTTCAAAGTACGGCATCAGCGCCTCTTTCCACGTGGCTTCGATGATGATTTCTTCAGGCATTGTATCTTTATGGTATCATAGTTGGCGTATAGATTTAGGATTTTAAAAAGTAGAAAAATGTGCTATAGTAAGCACCAATCGAAAGATTGCAGGGATAGGTGGCTGAGTGGTCTAAAGCAACAGTCTTGAAAACTGTCGTCTGAGCAATCGGACCGTGAGTTCGAATCTCACCCTATCCGCTTGAATAGAAAAACACGAAGTTTCTGCTTCGTGTTTTTCTATTCACAAGCGAGGTGCAGTAGCAAATGACCTACGTCATTTGCGTGAGATTATAATAGGGGTCGCGACGATGCTTCGAGCAACGCGATACAGCGTTGTGACTGAATCTCACCCTATCCGCAAAATAATGAACCCGTTGCAAAGCATCTTTCATAAAAAGCTGCTAAAAATAACTAGACTTTCTTTTCTTCATGATCTATACTCAAAACATAGACATCTATCTATATTTACAAACATCGATATTTAACTCACTTTCTATGAACGATACAATTGTACAAGCACTCACTATCCGTTATGCCACCAAGAAGTTTATTAAAGGAAAGAAAGTTGAAGAGAGTATACTCGAGACGATTATTGAATCCGGTCGCATGATGCCAACAGCATACGGACTTCAACCTTTCAGAATCGTGAAGGTAGAAGGTGATGCGCTGCGAGCGCGCGTAGCAGAAGTGGCATTTTCACAACCACAAGTTACAGAAGCAGGAGACTTCTTCGTTATCACACGAAGAACAGATATCGACGAAGTATTCATCGACGAGTACGTGGCACGAACAGCTGGTACACGTGGCATGAATGTTGAGGATCTTGCAGGATTTTCTCAAATGATGAAAGGAGATATTCTTGGCCGTAGTGAAGCACAGAAGGCTGACTGGGCAGGTAGACAAGCATACATCGCGCTCGGTGCGATGATCGAGACTGCAGCTTTACTTGGCGTGGACGCGTGTCCAATGGAAGGATTTAGTCCACAGAAGGTAGATGAGGTTTTAGAATTACCATCAAAAAACCTAGCAAGTCTAGCACTCTTTGCGGTTGGTGTGCGGGGAGAAGGAGATGCTTTTGCTACGATGAAAAAAGTTAGGGTAAGTAGAGATGATATTGTTCTATCTTTAAGTTAGCATTATGAGTGAAAAGTCTCTTAGGATAGCAAAAGCACTTTCTGAAGAAAGTCGTTTCGCTATCCTAAAGTTTATTCATAGCTCAACAACTACTAACTGCGGGCAGATACTTGAGAAATTCTCTCACTTGTCTCAACCGACGATCAGTCATCATCTCAAAATCTTAGACGAATCGGGAATTATTCTCACAAAAAAACAAGGGACGGGTAAAAGTTACAAACTGCAACGAACTCTTCTTAAGAAGCACGGTTTCTCTTTAGAAAAGATATTTTCGTAGTGTTCAGAACTTGTATTGATTTATAAAAAGCTAAGATTTTTTATCTAGAATGAGGCTTATCCAGTAAGTCTTTTTTGGCATTCCAAAACTTAGCTTCTTTCTTGTAGATAAGATAGAATGGTGTAGGTAAGTCTTTCAACTTTATGGAGAATAGAAAATGGATAGTAATTTACCTATAGGTGTTTACGTAATAAAAGCCTTTCACTTTACTGGAGGACAGATGTCTAGCCTGTCCGCATCTGGAGTGCTTGAACATAAGTATGAACTTAACAAATGGACTCACACAAAAGAATCTTTGCTAGTGCACGGGCTTGGATTATTTGCTTTTTATAGTTATCAAAAACTATTTGAAGCTTATTATGGACATAGCAAGAGTTCACTTCTTCGGGACTCGAGTGTGGTTATTTGTCGCTGTTTGGGAATGGACGAATTGCCTGTCCCTAAAGCAATTATTTCTATGCACAATCACGACATAGATCAGAGATCGCTAGAGGATGTTCTTTCTTTGCTAGACCAAAAAATGCCAAGTCTTTTGGAAGAAGGTTCAAGATTTTTCAAAAGCATTTGTCCTGTCGAAATCTTGAGCAGATAGCAAGGACACAGTCCTTTGCCACTTTAAAGAGCGCTCTCCTGCGCTCTTTTCCACTAGCCCGCAGCCTGTAATCCATATATACTATCTCTATGAAATATCTTGGTATTGATTTCGGGTCGAAGAAAGTTGGCTTCGCACAATCAGATGATGAGGGAAGAATGGCGTACCCGCTTATGATTTCTCCGAATGATGGGTCGCTCTTAAAAGATACCCTCGAGCTCATCCGTGAGATGAAGTTCTTTGCTGTGGTGATAGGGGAAAGTGTTGACGGGAAGGGTAAACCAAACCCAATCGCTAAAGAAGCAAGGAAATTCGGCGCCTCTGTAGAGAATGCGATTGATGTAAAAGTTTTTTTTGAAAAAGAATGGTACTCAACAGTAGAAGCTCGCAAACAGCCAGGAAAAGAAGGAGATCATAACGTAGATGATCAGGCTGCAGCGATAGTACTTCAGAGGTATCTTGATAAAATAAATGGTCCATCGACCTCTGATGAAGAATATACAGGGGAAGAAGAGGGTGAAACAGAGGAGTACTAGTTGATTGTTAGGAAGTTATTCGTTAGGAGTTGATACAATACATATAAATTACATATGCAAGAAGAAGTAAAAAACGAAGAGAAGTTTGTTAAAGAAGTTGCTATGCCAGAAAAGGTGTATGCAACAATTGACGATTTTATGAAAATCGAGATTAAGGTCGGGACAGTGCTTTCAGTTGCTGTAGTGGAGGGGGCAGATAAGTTATACATATTACAAGTTGACTGTGGTGAAGAGAAGTCACGACAAATTCTTTCTGGGATACGAGAGTTCGTACAGCCAGAAGATTTAGAAGGAAAGCAATTTCCTTTTGTGACTAACTTAGCACCTCGAATGTTGCGTGGGTATGAATCTCAAGGGATGATTCTCGCTGGAAGCGACGATAGCGGACTCGCACTTTTTGCTCCAACTAAGCCACTTGTAAATGGCACCCGTATTAGGTAAGTATTCTCTTTTTCTATGAAACTTTTTACACACATAGATGCAACCATTAATAAACTTTCAAAAACAAAACATCTTAAGTTGGTAACTTTTTTTGTTGCATTTATTGAAGCATCTATTTCACCAATTCTTCCAGAAGCTTTTCTTATTGTGGTGCTTGCGTATCGAAAAGATGTTTCATGGAAAATTTTATCCTTTGTATCTGCGCTTGGGTCATCTCTTGGAGCTATTAGTGTCTACGTATTAGGAGTAGCACTTTATAATTCATATGGACAAAGTCTTCTTTCTTTTTTGCACGCCGAAGCAGTGGCTGAAAAGGCCAAGGTTCTTTTTGGAGAGAATGCTTTTTACGCACAATTTTTCGCGGCACTCACCCCACTTCCAGACAGAGTTTTTTCTTTTTTAGCAGGGGCATTTCTTATTTCACCAGTGATTATTTTCTCAGCAACCTTTTTAGGAAGACTTATTCGAATCGTTCCGTGTGCATATTTTTCATATGAATACGGAGATGAGGCTCGTGTTTATATTAAACGACACACTAAAAAAGTTTCAATCATAGTTTTAGTTCTTATTGTTGTGTATAGTATCTATAAATACGTTAGTTACTAAGATTGGTATATACTTTAGAACATGATACCAAAAGCTCATCACATTTGTATTAACGACGATTATCTTACATTTGACGGGGAGCTTGTTCCTTTTGGGAAGCGTTCCATCGAAAAAGAAGTAACCAAAGTGATCAATGAAATTTTAGACACGATTGTACATAAAATTGGTAAAGATGAGGTGGTGGTATGCGGACGAGGAGACGCCAAGCGGATGCTTGGGAGGAAGCTAGAGGACAGGTTGGGGAGGAAGGTGGGGTATGAGTAGTGGGTATTGTTAGGGTGGAGTTCTCGGCAGTATTAGCAGGAACCGCAAGTACGCTTTCGGTCACGGATAATTCACAACATCGGCATGAGTGTCTCCCACAAGTTTCACGCCGCCGCCCTATGAACCCATTTTGACCTCAAGGCAGGATTTACTAATCAGCCGCTCCTCACTGTTTTGGCTACTGCCAAAACATGTTCCGGACTTTCGATTCCTGACGCATCACGCGCAGCCGTAACTCGGCAGGAAGCTCGGTCACAAAGTCTAGTTTCGTGAGTACCCGAAACAGAAGACTTCGCGACCCCTATTCGATTCCTGACGAAAGCCAAGCAGTTGGCTTTCTCCGAGGGCACAAATACAAAAATCCACTTCTTTAGGAAGTGGATTTTTGTATTTGTGCCCTCGGCAGGAATCGAACCTGCAATAACGGCTTAGAAGTCCGCAGTTATATCCATTTAACTACAAGGGCGTAGTGGTACAGTGTATACTAGCAAAAATTTTTGATTTGAGCGATGGGGGATAGAGGTGTCGGTCACAAGGTCTAGTTTTGTGAGTACTCAAAATAGAAGACCTCGCGACCCCTATTCGAACCCTCACGAAAATGAAGCAGTTTATTTTCTTATCCCCCACAGAATACAAAAAGTAACACTTCAAAGTGTTACTTTTTGTATTCTGTGGGGGATAGAGGGGTCGAACCTCTGAACCTTCGCTGTGTAAAAGCGCTGCTCTACCAACTGAGCTAATCCCCCTTATAAATACTATTCTATCACACTTTATAAACAATTCAATCGTGAGTATAATTATTACTGAGAAGTGCATACATGGTATACTAGTACAAGGTTCAAAAATTATGAAAAAAGAAGAACAATTAAAAGCCGTAGCGCTAAGAAAGGATGGGGTATCAGTTAAAGAGATTGCAAAAAGACTAAAAGTTGCAAAATCAAGTATAAGTCTTTGGGTGCGTGACGTGCGGCTAACCAAGCAACAACTAAAAGCTCTGGAGGACAACATGCACTCTTTTGAAGTCATCGAGAAACGTAGAGTGAGTAGGTTGCACAATGAAGATACGAAAAGGAAAGCTATTATGGTAAAAGCCGGAAAAGAAATAAAAAGTATTTCTCGTCGTGACTTACAAATAATTGGACTTTGTTTGTATTTAGGAGAAGGGTCAAAAGCGCAAAGAGGGGCAGCGAAGTTAGCAAATAGTGATCCTGCGGTTATAAAAATAATGATGAGGTATTTTAGAGAGATTTGCCTTGTTCCAGAGAAAAAGTTTCGAGCGCACATACATACGTATTCACATCTAAATGTAGAGGTGGCTGAAGTGTACTGGTCACAAGTAAGTGGTATTCCACGAAGTCAATTTTACAAAACATACAGCAAACCAAGTATTGCGAGCAAAGGAAAAAAAGATAGCACTCCCTATGGGACGGTAGACATCACTGTTTGTAGTACCGAGCTTTATTTACAGATCATGGGGCAGATTGAAAAGATAAAACACCTACTTACATAAAGTATGGTAGTATCGAGAATATGAAATCAAAATTTCCAATTCTTTTTGAAAATACTCATGCAGTTATCATCAACAAACCAGTCGGTGTTATTGTGCATCCTGATGAGAGGGAGACTGAGTCAACGATTGCTGACTGGATGAAAGAAACCTACGGAGCAAAAGGTGTAGGGGATAAAGGAAGAGAAGGTATAGTTCATCGGCTTGATCGTAATACAACAGGAGTACTTGTCTTGGCGAAAGATAACATAGCCTTTACGACATTCAAAAAGCAGTTTCGTGATCACTCAGCACGTAAGGTCTACAGAGCAATTGTTGAAGGGCATATTCGTCATGACACAGGGATGATAGACCTGCCTATTGCTCGGGCGAAGTCTGACTTCAGAAAGCGTACAATTGTGGACATGTATTCACAAGATTCTCGTGGAGAAGAGCGGGAAGCAATAACTCGCTACAAAGTTCTGGAACGTGCTACAAGCAAAGAGGGTAAACAATATACCTACCTAGAATGTTACCCACTCACTGGACGAACTCATCAAATTAGAGCACATTTTAGGGGTATCAGGCACCCAATTATTGGAGATGATCTCTACGGTTCTCTAAAAGGAAAAGAGGCTGCTCCACGGTCAATGCTTCATGCATATTCTATTACTCTTGATATTCCAGAAGAGACAGAAGGAGTTAAAGAACAGATTATTATCGCTTCAATTCCAAAAGATATGAAAGATACATTGGATGCCCTTAATTTCAAGGCAAAGGACACGTCGGTTTCAAATTAAAAGGCTTGCTTTAAGCTCATTTTCATGATAGTATTTCCCTACTAAGCGCTATTCCTATGAAAACAACGATTATTTTTACACCTGTAGATATTGAGGCCAGAAAGGCTTTAGACTTTTCTTCTGGAGATGTTGTTCGTGTTTGGAACAAGATTACAGAAAGTAGTGGTAAAACTCGTCTTCAAGCTTTTGAAGGTATGGTACTTGCTCGTAAGCACGGCACTGAGATTGGTTCTACTTTTACTGTTCGTCGTGTAGCCTCAGGAGTTGGTGTTGAACGTGTATTCCCACTTTTCTCAGTTATGATTGATAAGATAGAAATTGTCCGTCGTTCGCGTACTCGTCGTAGCAAGCTCTACTATGTACGTGACAAGGCACTTCGTGATGTTCGTCGAAAGCTAAAGAAAGATACTCGTGTCGTGAAGAAAGGAGCTAACACGACAATTGAAGCCGTTGTAGAAGAAACCGCAGAAGAAGTGACAGCATAATTATCACAACAAAAATCTCGATCATAAATGATCGGGATTTTTAGTTTTTGATAGTCTATGGTAGTATCGTAATACCTTCTTAAGGTTAAGAAATAAATAAATATGCCCAGGTGGAGAAATTGGTAAACTCACTACCTTGAGGTGGTAGCGCCGCAAGGCTTGCTGGTTCAAGTCCAGTTCTGGGCACTAGATAAAAAAGCAACGAGATTCTCGTTGCTTTTTAAATTGTTCAGAATTAATGTTTTTAGAACCAAAAACGAAAGTAAGCGTGTAAAGTCTGAGTGGTTATTCCAAAAGCCATTTCAGTTCCACTGTTTGTTTTATAGAGCCATAACGGAAACGGTGCCACAAAGTAAATTTTACCAGGAACAACTTGATTCATGTTAAAAACCCAATCAGCGCCAGTTCCTCGGAAGTCATTAAGGTTTTGTATTTGTAGGGATTGCTTAACAGGAGCTCTTTCCCATTCCCACAAGACCCCTTTTTGTGTTGCAAAGGTCGGATTACTTTCATTCATGGTTTGGTTGTATTGAGCAAAAGCAGGCATTGTGAAAATAGTAAAACATAAAAGACCAAGCACGAGGAACTTTTTCATCTAGATGTCTCCTTAAGGTAATTGCTCAGAATGAACAATTACTTATAACTCTACCATAATCAAAAAATACCACCACTCTTCAAAAAAGCTTGGTTATGTGTTAGAGTAAAGACCTCGTTCTGTAATAAGCTTTTGCGAAATCCCACTACGCTAAAGCTTAGCGGGATGAGTTCTTTGCCAGAAAGTAAAGAACTCAGATGGTGGCTATAGTGTAATGGTTAGCACTAGGGTTTGTGGAACCCTCAGTTCGGGTTCAAATCCCGATAGCCACACCAACAAATCTATTTTGGTCCAAGACCTGAATTTGCTAATTCAAAATCTCTTTTAAATGAGGGGATTTTTAGTTACAACTTTTGCATACCCTTTATATAATAAACAAGGTTGTAGTTTCTTTCAGTTTTCTTGTCACAAGCATGATTTTCATCTGTTATACCTACTATAGGGATAAATAGGTTAATCGCTTTTTCTTTTACTAAGTTAATATATTCAAATAATAATTATGAAAAAATCAATGTTAAAAGTTCCAGCCGCAGCTGTACTTGTTTCGTTAAGTCTGATAACCTCATCTGTTTTTGCAGAAAACGATAATGGAAATGAATCAAAAAGTGAAGGTAGTAACAAGCAAATTGAAATTACTCGTGAAAATAGTAAAAAGGAGAACGAAGTTGAGCATGAAGATAATAAAAACAATCAAGAGAATGGTGACAATGAAGATGGTGACAATAATGGGATGAATGATCAAGAAGAGTTAGATAATGAAATATCACTTCATGGGCACTTTGCACAGATTCCTGATGTAAAAACAGTGATTACTGTTCCACAAATAGATGTTACTAAGGTAAATACCTACGCTGATATAGTTACAATCCTTAATCAATATAGAGATACCATCAATCAGATTAAAGATAAAGGAAATGTAATAGACATCGCTAGTTCTACGCTTTCTACACAAGAAAAAGCTATTCTTTCAAAAATAAGTTCAAAGCATTCTTTTGAATTTAGTAGGACAAATGTACGAGCTGATGAATTGCTTGCACAAATTAAAGATTTAACTGACGCACTAGTCCCGCTTGGTGTTAAAACTATTTCAACAGAGCTTAATTTGAAAAATCTCCTTATTTCACAGCTGAATGATTTTACTGCAACTATCAATTCTCTAACTGATCTAGTTGATACTACATCAACCATTATTGATGAGGAAACTAACTAATCTTAACAAATAATTAAATATACTCATGAAAAAATTTATTTTAACGATTGCTATGGTAGGGGTAGTAGCTTCCCCACTCGCTATTTTTGCAGCCGACCCAGTAGTAACGCCAAAAGTAACAAGTGCTGGGTTACAGACCACTCCAACAGGGGCTTCTCAAGAAAAAATCTTAAAAAAGAAACTTGGACAAATTAAAAAGAAAAACAAGGACACTAAGCAAAAGATTAAAACTAACATAGCTCAATCAAAAGCACAGGTTAATAAAGTGAAGAAGGACAGAGCAAAGACAAAGAAGATGAGGGTTACCGGTAAGAGAGTAAAAAATACTACAGCGTCATCAACGGTTAGGTAGAAAACATAGTGTGAAGTAGGATAAGTCATCCTCTTATCATCTGGGTTCTAATCCCGTCTACGACAGTACACCAATCGCTACAAATAGAGTCGAGTTCACATTTTTGACATATAGTGGTAGTTAATTTTCACCAGAGTTATCTACATCAATACTTTATCTAAAGTAACATGTAAGTATGGAATCATATAAGAATCTTCTGGAAATTATTCTGACATGAAAGTACACATTGATGACCTTGAAGAGTTTATAAAGAGAGTAAGGAACCACTACGGAGATTAGTTCTAATAGTGTCTACAACAGTACACAAGTGAAAATAGATGGCTCCGGCCGGGGACTTCCCTGGTCTTTTAGTTACTATATTCCTAGCAAGTTTAGAAGATTTCTCTTGATGTGTTTGAGTTTTCCAAAGGTAACCTTCTTTCAGTAGTTAGGTGTATACTCTATGAATATGGAAAAAAGCCCACAAGCACATATTGTTACACTAGAATTATCTATTTTTAAAAAAGAAAAAAGAATGGGTATGCAGGCAATTTTAACTCAAGCAGAAATATTGGGGGATGGTCTTGGTTGGGAAGGAAAATTTATTATAGTTAAGCAGCTACTCGATCAGTTCTATGGGAAGGATTATATGAAAGAAGGGGCTGCTGCAAAATTACTTTCATTATGTGAGGCAGAAATAGAGAATGAAAAACTTAAGAGAAATCTTACTTCGCGACTAGAAGAAATTATTGCTATCTACCCAGAAGCTGCCAACAGTTCTTTTTTTAGGGAGAATCCTCCCTCCCAGGAGGCTAACAAAAAAACGGGGGACGAAACTTATTTAGTGGATAACAGAACTGCTATAGCCTAGTATACTTATGGCTATGAAGGATGAATATTTTGATACTTTTGATTTTGACTCTGCGATACGTTGGCACCTAGATCAAGTGAGGAAGCTTCGTACACCAACTGGACTTTTTACAGCGTCAGCTCATGATGTAGCTACTGGATATAATAAGGCGTGGCTTCGTGATATTTATTTTATGACGCTTGGGTTTAAGTATGCAGGTGAAATGGACGTGGTAAAAGATACCGCAAAAGCACTTCTTAAAATTCTCGCAAAGCATCAAGAGAAGATTACATGGGTAGTAGAAAACAAACCGTTTGAAACCTGGCAGTATATTCATGCGCGGTACAATCCAGAAACATTTGAAGAATATTGGGAAGAGTGGGGTAATAAGCAGCATGATGCGGTCGGTGAAGTACTGTATCTTCTTGCGGATTGTGAGAATTCTGGTCATTTGGTTGTTGAGATGGAAGAAGAAAAATCTCTCGTGCAAATGCTCATTAATTATCTTAATGCTATTGAGTATTGGCACGACGCAGACTCAGGTATATGGGAAGAAAATCAAGAAGTGAGAGCCTCATCTATTGGGTCGGTGGTGAATGCGCTTAAGCATGCATCAAAAATCCCATGGCTAAGTATTCCAGAAGGTGCCATAGAAAAAGGGGAGAGCGCGCTTCGGGCACTCTTACCACGAGAAACCACTAATCGTTTCT
>JAYTIW010000048.1:0-10488 GCA_043731575.1 Minisyncoccota bacterium
CACAGTCTTTTGTTGTTGAGGACTTTGTCTATATTCATGTGAGTATACATAATTAGTATGTATACAGTATATTAAATTTGTTATTCTGGGGCAAGTCTATTGCCTCCTAGTTTAGATCTGTAGTTTTCTTATTTTAACTTTTAGAATAAGCAAGAGTATACAATTACTCAAAAGTATCTCAGTGGTTCTTTTTTGATTTTGGATAAAAGGTGTATACTTTGATCATATGAGCATGGAACATACAGCATCTGATGGAATGGTTGAAAATCTTAAAGGCATGTCAAAAATCGTAAGTCCTCCCGATGCAGTTATAGCAGGGGTTATAACAGGAATAAGACTTTTTGACGAAAACTTATCAGCTGAAGACCGTGTTCTTCTTGACCAGGCGGTTAATAATGGCGGGCTTGTGGATTTTGAAACGGTACAGAATCACCTCGAAACAGCGAGTGATGAAGATCGTAAGGCTCTTGAGGTAGATGTTGGTAATTTTAAGTATTGTATTGATGAAGTAGCAAAAAAAGCTGCCCTTAAAAGTATTGTCATCCAAATTAGTAGAATGTAAGTTTCTTGGTCTAATTCTTGTCAAATGTGTTTTTTTGCTGTTATTTTTAATACCTCGTTAGTTAGATACATCTGCCGATGCAGTATAGATGGGTGCGAAGGAAGAACTCTGTTTCGAGGAATTTAATTTATTAAAATTAAAGATTGTTGTAAGTTGTGTCATCTCGTATTTTGATAGAATCAATTACAAAAACAAGTCCTTCTTTGTGAAAAATAATTCTAAAGTTTCCTTTGCGAATTCTGTATAAATTAATACCCTCTAACTTAATTGGTCTAAGGTGTGTAATGTCATTCCCTGAAATAATTTCTTCTATAACCAGATAGAGAGCATCTCTGTCCCTTTTTGAAATCTTCTTAAGAAGTTTTTCTATTTTATTCATAAAGACAAGAAGATTTTCTTATTTAAGTTTCTTGAGTAGTTTAAGTAACTCGGTAGCTTCAATTCCTTTTCCGTTGTTATCTCGAATAGCATCAAAGACTGTGTACTCCTTTTCTGCTTTTTCTAGTCGTGCTGGAGAAATCTGAAGCATGTCACCTTTTTGAGTCACAATAATTGAAGTTGTTTTTGCAAGTTTACGCCATGCGATGGGTAGGGTGATTTGCCCCTTGCTTGTTATCTTTTGAATTCTTTCAATGATATGTGTTTTCATACTCCTTATTTTATTACTTCCTTACTTTTTTGTCAACATACTAGATTTTGAAAACTTCTACTTTTTTGGTAGTATGGAAAGTATTAAACAAGCGATTTATAATCATTATTTTATGCAACCAACATCACATCCAAAAAAAGAACGAACGTTTGTAATCCTTAAGCCTGACACTATTCAGCGCGGTCTTGTTGGTGAGATTATCCAGCGATTCGAACGTATTGGGCTTAAGATTGTTGGGATGAAAATGCATATGGCTGATGAAGCTAAACTCTGGGAGCACTACAACAAGGATGATGCATGGTTCCTTAAGAAGGGGACAAAGATTGTAGAGAATAGGAAAGGTCTCGGTCTTCCTGTTGATAAGGAGCCGATCGAATACGGACGTGACATCATCGGTGTGGTGGTGAAGTACATGCGCGCAGGTCCTGTCGTATCTTTAGTGCTTGAAGGTAATCAGGCTGCGAATGTTGTGAAGCGTATTGTTGGAGGGACAGAGCCAACAACTGCAGACTCTGGAACTATTCGTGGAGACTTCGCGATCGACTCATACTATCTATGTGATGTGGATGGAAGTCGTGGACTTCGCAACCTTGTACACTGCACAGACGTAGCAGATGGAGAAGGTGCAGCAGAAAGAGAAATTGGTATTTGGTTCACAGAAGAGGAAATGGTAAAGTATCGCCTTATCTCTGAAGCGATGCTCTATGATGTGAATTTGGATGGAATCCTTGAATAGACTTTAGTTTTTAGGCTGTAGCTTATACCAAAATACAAAGAAAAATGACACCTTGAGGTGTCCTTTTTTGTATGAGTCTACAGTCTAATAGCTAAGGTCTAAAGACTGTTCTCAGTTATCCCCATAATCCACTAAAATTTCTCTTTACAAAACTTGTACAGCATCTTAGGAAGAATATAATGAATATAGGTGCTTCGACATCTATCTGCTTAAGAACATTGCAGGATCGAGACATTCTATGTCACCTGAGGGCTCATACTTCTCTTTCCATCTTATCTCATAAGTTAAGATAGATGCTCAAGGGGCACCTTCACTGTAGAAAAGACCTAAGGTACGTAATGTATACTTAGGTCTTTTCTTTTTCAGAACATATTTTTTTATTTCGTCCACCAGTACAATCAAAAACTCCTTGTTTTTTCGGTTAGCTACAGTCTAAAAGCTGAGGTCTAAAGTCTGCTCTCACTTATCCCCATAATCCACTAAAATTTCTCTTTACAAAACTTGTACAG
The DNA here is from genome assembly GCA_043731575.1 of Minisyncoccota bacterium. Taxonomy (GTDB): domain Bacteria; phylum Patescibacteriota; class Minisyncoccia; order Phycocordibacterales; family UBA5272; genus UBA11704. Next base: position 2,457 of record JAYTIW010000048.1, read on the forward strand.
CATACATGAGAGGTCTATAATAACATCAGGTGCTTAGGATGATTTAACTGTTTTCCTTCGAAGGGTATGGGTTGTGAGATCGATGCATAGTCGTTTAGTGACGCAAGTCTCTCTTATTCCCATGTACAGAAAAATATCGTAGGTACCTCCACTATAGAAAGAACCCAAGCGGGTGCCGCTCGGGTTTTTTCTTTTTTGGAGTAAAAACATTCCATCTGCTTTGTTGTTGGATTATTTTGCTCCCGCAATGTACTATTCGTACACCTTGGTCTCATTTATTTGCGTCCAAGACGTGAACCTGCTGGTTCAGCCTTGCACCTGAAACATTTTTACTCCAAAAAATACGCTAGTGCAAAACGGTTTTTTCTTTTGACTTTTTGGCAAGGAGGCATATAATAATTAATAGGGTGCTTAGGTATTTTTCTGGATGCTACATCTTTGGGTTATGGAGATTGCAGAACTAGACCGTGGTCTTATTCGTTTCCTACCCACCTGACATAAATAATCAGGAAGATGTCCTAGGCTCCCCAATAAGAAAATCCCCCAATTATTTTGAGGGATTTTCTTATTGACGGGGTGTAAAGCTGATAAAAGATACTCTTTTCTAGAAGCTTACCAGAAGACCCCTTTTATTTTTTAAAAAGAATTTATGCTTGTAAAGTTATCCACAGAAATGTACAGTTGACTTTACATTTTGTTTGGAGTAAGCTACGTATAGATATGTAAAGTAGACTTTACATATAGGTAGCGAGTAATTATTAAATAATATCTTTATAATACTATGAAAAAAATAACAATTGGTATCGTTGGAGGGCTTATTGCCTCTTCACTTATGAGCGCTTCTGCAATGTCTGTTTCTTCGAATATGTCTATGTCTTTTGGTCTTGGAGCAATGAACGACGAAGTCGTCACGTTGCAAACATTCCTTGAGACACAAGGATACCTTCGTATGCCTTCAGGTGTTGCAAAAGGGTACTTCGGTGGTCTCACAAAGAAAGCCCTTATGGAGTACCAGCGAGCAGAAGGGTTGCCTTCAACTGGTTACTTTGGTCAAATGACTCGTGCTAAGTGGATGGCGAGTTCAAGAAGTGATGGAATGATGAACGGTGATGGTGTTATGGTTGGTGGAGCACTTATGATTCGCTCTCGTGATATCGTTGATAACGCAGTACTTGCAAGTAATGTGACAACAGTTGTTGCTGCAGTAAAAGCTGCAGGTCTTGTAGAAACACTTAAGAGCGCTGGCCCATTCACAGTGTTCGCTCCTAATAATAAAGCTTTCGCAGCGCTCCCAGCGGGTACTGTAGAGACACTTATTAAGCCTGAAAATAAAGCGAAACTAGTAGATATTTTGACGTATCACGTTGTGTCTGGTCGATATAAGATTTCTGATCTAACAGATGGTCTTGTGCTTACAACAGTTGAAGGTAAAACACTTAAGATTACAAAAGTTAATGGTCAAGTTACCATTAATGGATCTGCGATGATTGAGACATCAGATGTCATCTCATCAAACGGAGTAACTCATGTTATCACCGCTGTGCTTCTTCCATAACATCAAGAAGGAAGAAGCTAAAAACACTCCATCTTGGAGTGTTTTTAATTAGTGAAATATGTGCTTTACTAAAGAAAATATCTTTACTTTTGTGGCAAAAAAAATCCTTAACAACTACATTCAAGAATATCGACAGAAAAAAAACTATACCCAAGAAGAACTTGCAGAAGAGGTGGGGGTTAGTCGACAAACAATTATTTCTATTGAGAAAGGTAACTACGTACCTAGTCTAGAGCTTGCCTTTTCACTCTCAGAAGTTTTCAAAGCGCCGGTAGAAAAGTTATTTTTTGTTTCTCCAAAACTATAGTATTCTAGTACCATGAACATCTTTTCAATGAAAAAAACAATTTTCGCGGAGTGCATACTTCTCACTCTTCTCATTGGGCTTCTTCTTTTACTTATTAATCCTTTTCATACGAATACAGAAGTAATGCTTTCGGTTGCAGTTGTGATTAGTCTTGTTGTACTCTATCTTCTTAAATTTTTCCTTATTTTTAAAGAAAAACCTCAAGACGAAAGAGATCTCGAGCATAGGTTCCACTCATCGTGGGCTTCTTACAGCGTCGCATCGGTTATTCTTTTTGTTGGCGTGATTGTGCAAGCATTACAGGGTATGGTTGATATATGGATTGTTGCTGCACTGCTTGCTATGTTTGCTTCAAAACTCATTTCTTTACTTTATTTAGAGGTATATAAATAATAAATAAAAAAAATATCACAAGATGATGCCATAAGGTAATTCGTGAAGCGGTTTTGCATAAAGTGCTCGGTAGACTGTGAATGGAAGTATGTATTTTTATTTTCTGGTGCAGCTAACTATCTTTCATATTTTTAGGTAAAGCCTTGTAGAGTACTTTTTGTTTGTAGTCTGATGTCACATCGTCTGTTGTCGCCCGTCTGGTATACTGTACTCATGAGACACATTATTATTTCAGGATTTTTTCTTCTCGCACTACTCTGTCTCTCTGTGTTTATTTTTGATCCAACTCATCTTTACTTTGAATTGCCATGGCTTGATATTCCTATGCATGTGCTTGGAGGGTTTGGGGTTGCGTCTTTTGTTATAGCAATAGCAACCTATGGAAAGCAAAAACTTTCTCTTGTGCAAGTTCTCATTCTGTATGCATGTGTTGCTGTTGCATGGGAATTGTATGAGTTTATTCATGACTTTATACGAAGTTTCTTATGGAACGGTTGGCATGATACACTTTTGGACGTAGTAAATGGTGCTTTTGGAGCAGGCATTGCTTTCTTTCTTCTTAAAAAATGATCTCAACGTATCTTTAACATCTAATCTCTACTATCTTACCAATATGTCCACATTTACAATTACTTTTGCAGGAGGAGCACAGATGCCAACAGGGTCTAACTTTTTGGTTGAGTTCGGTGGGAAGAAAATTCTCATTGATTGTGGATTAGTGCAGGGAGAAAAGTATTCTTTGCCAATAAACAGTGAACCATTTTCATATGACCCAACATTAGTTGATGCGCTCTTTGTTACCCATGCTCATTTGGATCATGTTGGTCGCATTCCTCAACTTGTACGAGCTGGATTTAGAGGAGAGATTATCAGTACTGCACCAACAAGAGAAATGGGAGAGCTTATCATGCTTGACTCTTTAGGTATTCTTGGAAAAGAGGCACTTCAAGCAGGACTACCAATGCTCTATGAAGAAAAAGATGTTTTTGAAAGTATGCATCTTTGGGCAACAACACTTACCTATGAACAAGTGTTTACTTTCCGAACTGATGACGGAGATGCAACTATTACGCTCCACGATGCAGGTCATATATTAGGGAGTGCTATTGTTGAGATTGCTTATAAAGGAAAGAAGTTAGCATTTACTGGGGACTTGGGCAACACCCCGTCACCGCTTATGAGAGATACAACGCTTCTTAAAGATATAGACTACTTGGTTATTGAAAGTGTGTATGGTGATAGAAATCATAAAGATAAAGATAAACGTATCGAGATTTTTAAGGAAGCAGTTACAACAACAGTTGCGAAAGGGGGTACGGTGCTCATTCCGGCATTTTCAATTGAGCGTACTCAAGAGATGCTTCTTGCTTTCAATGAACTTGTCGAAGGAAACCAGATTCCTTCTGTGCCTGTGTATTTAAATTCACCGCTTGGCATCAATATCACCAAAGTCTACAAGAAGTATGAAAGTTGGTTTAATGAAAATGTGGAAAGTATTATAAAAAGTGGTGACGATATTTTTGCTTTTAAAGGACTCATTCAAACACCGACACCAGAAGAGAGTAAGGCTATTAACGGTGATAACAGACCAAAGGTTATCATTGCAGGAAGTGGTATGAGTAATGGCGGACGTATCTTGCATCATGAGGCAAAATATCTTCCAGATCCAAATAGTACAATTATTGTTGTTGGGTACCAAGCAGTCAACACTATTGGACGGCATATCGTCGATGAAGAAAAAGAAGTGTATATTCATGGAAATCCGATACCACTTCGTGCACGTGTCGTGAATATTCACGGATTTTCTGCACATAAAGATTCTGAGCATCTTGTAGAGTTCGTTGGGTCAACTGCGGAAACGCTTAAGAAAGTAATTGTTGTGTTAGGTGAACCAAAGAGTACTTACTTCCTCGGTCAAAGAATTCATGAGACCTATGATGTGCCAGTTGTTGTGCCAGAGAAGGGGGACGTGATTGAACTTGAATAGACTTTAGCTTGTAGACTGTAGACTGTAGACTGTAGACTGTAGACTGTAGACTGTAGACTGTAGACTGTAGACTGTAGACTGTAGACTGTAGACTGTAGACTGTAGCTCAAATTCAATACAGGAATGACCAAAGGTCATTCCTGTATTGAATTTGTATTCAGTATTAAAGGCTACAGTCTACAAGCTAAAGTCTAAAGTCTGATTGCCTTGTCCACTACCATCTATTAACCATTAATTATATACTGTCTACTATATGAAATCAGAGCGTATCACTATTAGTGTTTCCGGAGCAGCAGAAATAGCACACTGTGGCCCATCGGTTATTCCAATTGCTAAAGAACTCGGTCGTGAGATTGCTCGCCAAGGTGCACAAATTGTAACAGGTGCAACAAGTGGATTCCCGCTTTATGCAGCGGAGGGAGCTAAAGAAGCAGGAGGTTTTTCTTTCGGACTTTCTCCTGCTGCAAGTAAAAAAGAGCATATAGAAGTATACAGGCTTCCAACAAAAGCCATGGACGCTATTATTTATACAGGATTCGGCTTCCCTGGTCGTGATCTTATGCTTATACGGTCATCTGATGCGGTTGTTATCGGGTGTGGTCGTATTGGGACAATACATGAGTTTACGGTTGCCTGGGAGGCAAATATGCCTCTTGGAGTGCTAGAAGGTGAGTGGGCGACAGATGAAGTTATTCGTAACATTATTGCCAACAGTAATCGTGATAATCCAAACGTTATTTTTGAAAAAGATCCGAAGATTATGGTTGAAAAATTGATCGCGATGGTCAAAGCTAAAGAGGGTAACGGCGAAAGGGAGATGCGACTCTAACAGACTATAGTAGGTAGACTGTAGACTTTAGCTTTAAATACAGAATAAATACAAATTCAAAAGCGATCCCTTCGGGATCGCTTTTGTGTTCTGTATTTAAGGCCACAGTCTACCAGCTAAGGTCTAAAGGCTATCCTTTAACTTGTGTAACAATTCTCGCAAAGGTCTCTGGTTCTGTTTGAGCAAACTCAGAAAGCATCTTTCGGTTAAGAACCATTCCTTTCTTGGTGAGCTTGTCGATGAATACTGAGTAGGTGATATCGAGCGCTCGAAGTCCTGCGTTCATACGAGTTGTCCAAAGACGACGCATGTCAGTCTTTTTATCCTTTCGGTGAGCGAAAGCGTAAGCACCAGCATGACGAAGAGCAACTTTTGCTTCTACTTCTTTTTTACTTCTTCCAAAACGATAGCCCTTGGCTGCCTTAAGGACGTTTCGGCGATGCTTCATCGCTATTTTACTTCGTTTGACGCGTGACATATAGGTAGATGTTAGTTATTAGAGGTTAGACTTTAGAAGATACAAATAATTATAGAAGACCTGGAAGGAAACGAGACTTCTCCTTTCCTGTCATCGCGAATTCCTTAGCGCGTTTGCCAGCAAGCTGCTTGCTACGAGACTGTTTCGCGTTGAAATGGTTAAGTCCTGGCTTTCGAGCTAGAATCTTCCCATTCTTGGTGATTCGTAGACGCTTGAGGAATGATTTGTTTGTCTTCATAAGGATTTCTAACTTTTAGAGATAGTTGGGCTATTATATCATCTTTGTCTTTAAAAGACAAGATAAAAGAGCTTGTAGACTGTAGCAAGTAGACTGTAGCTAAACACAGAATTCAAAATACCAGAAAGGGTCGCCGTAGGCGACCCTTTCTGGTATTTTAGCTACGAGCTACAGTCTAATGGCTACAGTCTGTTATTTTGCCTTCTCAATCACCACCATCATTGACTTCGGTATCTTCTTTAAAGGTTCTGCTATTTTATAATCTGCGGGGATGACAGCAAGGATGCGGTCCATACGTTCGCGGAGGAACTTCTCATCCATATACTTTGTGACCCTTTAACTGAAGGTCTATCTTCACACGGTGGCCTTCGTTGATCCATTCAGCACCTTTCTTAGCCTTGATCATGATGTCATTCTCACTAATAGAGACACTGATTTGAATAGTCTTGGTCTCTGTTGTGTGAGCTTTTGCTTTCACTTCTTTTAATTTTTTAGAAGTTTCATACGTATACTTTCCGTAGTCTGCAATACGTGCAACAGGAGGATCAGCTTGTGGAGATACCTCGATAAGGTCGAGGTTAAGAGCCTTTGCACGTGCTTGTGCCTCATCTTTTGTGAGTACACCTAAATTTTCTCCCATGTGTCCAATGACACGGAGTTTAAGCGAGCGAATATTATTATTGATGTTTACTTTTTCTGCCAAGGCGATTTATTACTATCTAGAATACCATAAAAATGAAGTAAAAGCAAAAGGAAAGTTACACAACAGTCTTCGGCCAGCGTGGGATAAACTTACTCGTTTTCTTCTTATATTCTTCCCATGCTTGGTTACCCGCGAAGCGTTTTTCAATAAGTGGTATACCTGTGACGAAGAGGACAAGCGAGGTGATGAGAATCGGTGAGATGATTGGGAGTATCGAATATGATGCGCTTATACCAATAACTGCAATTGCCCACCACATAAGGGACTCACCGAAGTAGTTCGGGTGACGCGAGTACTTCCAGAGACCGTAGTCAATAATTTCTTTTCCATGCTCGGGTTTTGTCTTCACGAAGTGATCGAGTTCACGATCCCCAACTGCTTCGAAATAGAAGCCAACAATCCAAATGAGAAGGCCAATGAAGAGCCAGATAGAAACCTCACGAGATGATGCTAAACTAATTGTGAATGGAAGAAGTATGATACTAATAATGAACCCACGTATCAAAAACAATTGTATGTACGAGCGAACGGTGGCATAGGTTTCCCCTTTTTTCTCCCAGAGTTCACGCTGCTCTCTGTGACGGAAGTCTTCAGGTTTTCCATGATTACGTTTGTAAAGTCGATAGGATAGTCGGATTGCCCATACAGAGATGAGAATGAAAAGTACACAAGTATAAAGTGAAAGAGGTGTTTTACTTAGTTGAATAATTACAAGCCCTATTGCTGCAAAAATAAATGTTGGACCATACGCGATATCTGCAACGCTATGATTTTTTCTCATATGAGAAATGATAAAAATGATCTTCGCATACGTAAAGATAATCGCGAGTGATAAGAGGTAAAGGCTGATAATATTTTGCATGAGGTAAGTATAGCAAAATGATGCCAACACTTTTCCACAAATACGAAAAGAGAAAGTAGAAACTCGGGCACACGTTGAACCAGACTTTGAGAAGTTAAAGGTTCTTTTTGAATATTTATTATTGGGTTTAGTGGGTGATTAAAGAAGGAGAGAGTTTTGAAATAGAAAAAACCCCGCTGAGACGGGGTTTTCATTGGCAAGGTTGTTGAATTTCAGCTTCGTGAGAAGCGGGCTCGCGAGGAGATGGTGCTGAGCACCACCATCGCGACCGAGATGCCACAGAGTGCGATGCCAAGCCAAGCGAAGACGATGTAAGCCACTTCACCACTCTGCTTGTGCATGCCGAAGCTCAACATTGCGAAGAAGATACCGGCGAGCATCACCATGATGGCAATGACTTCGTTCGCGCGTTCCTTCGTGTGGAAGATGGACGGAACCGCGAGTACGCTTTCGGTCACAAAACTTCTCCTCGTAAACTCGTCGATAAAGTTTCGCGACCCCGTATTCGATTCCGCCGAAAGTGACGCAGGTCACTTTCTCCTGTTCCTCACTGAACTATAAAAATACCCCTACGGTTACGTAAGGGTATTTTTATAGTTTGTGGAGATAAACGGGCACACGTCGAACCAGAATTTGAGAAGTTAAAGATACTTTCTGAATATATTATTGGGTTTAGTGAG
>JAYTIW010000049.1:0-4119 GCA_043731575.1 Minisyncoccota bacterium
GAGAGTTTCCTAGACGAAGAGGTAGACAGACAACAGATAACAGACGATGCACACAATACATACAATAAAGTTCTTGAAAAAGTTTTTAACTTGCCGACGGGATATGAGAAATGGATGCTTGATCTTGTTGGAATATCAACTATTTCTGACATGGTACCACTTGTGAAAGAGAATCGTGCTCTCGCGCATTATGGTCTAAAAGTTTTACGACAAACTAAACGCGCAGGACTACTTCATATTTTTAATGAACAACGAATGAAGAAAGAATATCTCACAGAAGAAGACATTGCCTTCACTATCGCACCGCGTATTAATGCTGCGAGCAGAATGGGAGATCCAATGCAGGCGCATATGATGTTGTATGAGAAAAAAGCGAGCGAAGCCGAAGGCTTTGCTCGTGACTTAGAAGAATTAAATACAAAAAGAAAAAGTGAAGTGAAAGATATTATAAGCGGGATTTCTTTTAATCATGATGTATACAAGAATGACGTGATAGCAGTGGGAGATATGAGTTGGGGACCGGGGATACTTGGACTTATCGCGCAGAAGATTATCGACGAGACAGGTAAACCGGTGTTCGTGTGGGGGCAAGGTGACGACAAAACTTCTATTAAAGGATCGTGTCGTTCACGAGGTGATGTACATGTGGTTGATCTCATGGCACACGTAGGACATGATATCTTTAGTCATTGGGGAGGGCACGAGCAAGCTGGAGGATTTTCTCTTTCACTAGAAAATGTTTCAAAGTTATCCGATGCCCTTAATGCTTCAATTAAAACCATAGAGAAAAAAGAAATAGCTTCACAGGAAGTAATCGCAGATGCTGATTTATTTATGAACGATATTCATGAAGTGACGTACAAAGCGATAGAACCACTCGCACCATTTGGCGTTGGGAATCCGAAGCCTGTATTTAGTTTTAAAAATGTGACACCACTTTCTGTGAGGAGATTCGGTAAGAAAAGTGAACATCTTGAAGTTCTCTATCCTACTCAACGAGGGCACAACATTAAAGCGATACAATTCTTTGTGAGCAGTGAGACAGAAGAAAAAGCGCGTCTTCCCCACACCCTTCTGGCTAACCTCGAAAAAAGCTACTTCGGATTTAAAGTGGAGTTGCGGTTGAGGATAGTGAAAGTGAGGTAAAATAGTTAGTTGACAATGAAAATTAGATTGGTTGACAATGGAATATAGATTAGTTTACAATGTACTTACACATGTCAAATAAAGATAAAATATTAGATATAGTAAAGGAAAGAGGGAAGATCACTTCCCAAGAACTTCTTCTAGAAGTAAAGGTTTCAAGACAGTATATAAACACTGTGATGTCTTTTCTTATTGCTGAAAAACAAGTCATTAAGCTTGGAGGTACTCGTGATGCATTTTATGTGTCCAATGAGTATGCACACAAGAATCCAACAATTTTCCCGAAAACTTTTAAGAAAAGGTACACAAATAAAAATCTTGAAGAACACAAAGTTCTTACTGACGTTGAGAGTTCTCTTCATCAGCTGGTAGACCTTCCAGAAAATGTGAGAAGTATCTTCACATTTGCATTTTCTGAGATGTTTAATAATGCCATAGAGCACTCAGAATCAAAAGGAATCTCTCTTCACGTTGAAATACACGGGGATAAACTTTCTTTTACCATCGAAGATACTGGTCTCGGGGTGTTCCGTAATATACAAAAGAAGAAGAAGCTTTATTCAGAAGTCGAAGCGATTCAAGATCTTCTTAAAGGCAAAACAACAACAATGCCAAAATCTCACTCAGGGGAAGGTATTTTTTTTACATCAAAAGCATCAAGTATTTTTACTCTGGATAGTTTTGGGTATCAGCTTAGTATTTTGCCACTTATAAACGATGTGCAGATAAAACCTGTTTCAGTGCGAAAGCGAGGTACAAAAGTTTTTTTCGAAATAAGCACAAGCTCGAAGCTTCGTCTCACTGATATTTTTAGAAGATACACAAACCTTACAGAAGAGAGTGATTATGGTTTCGACAAGACAGAGATACGCGTCAAACTGTTCACTGCAGGGGGTGTTCATATCTCAAGGTCGCAAGCGAGGAGAATACTCTCTGGTCTTGAAAAGTTTACAATTATTCTTTTTGACTTCGAGAATGTCCCACTGGTCGGTCAGGCCTTTGCTGACGAAATATACCGAGTGTTTAAAAATAAGTATCCACATATAGTCACTCAAGAAGAAAATATGTCCGAAGGGGTGAAGTTTATGATTGAGAGGGCAAAGCATGAGGCGAAAGTTTCTCGAAAATAAGGGTTGGCTCGAAAAGTTACTTTGGCTTTAAGGTGGAGCTCCGGCTGAGGATAGTGAAAGTGCTCTAAAAAGTTAGACATAAACGGGTTTTCTCCTATAATATATCGGTCTACATGGTAGAATGAAAGAAAAAGCTACGACTTCACAATTTAAGCTAAAATTATAATATGAGCCTTTATCAAAAACTACAAGATGCGACCAGCGAAGAAGACGTCAAAGATGCATATATAAAGGCACTCGGCCTAAAAGGTTACCAAAAAAATCTTATAGATATACAAACAGAAGAAATATGGTTTGAAGCGAAGGACAAAACGAACCACTCCACATATGCAATGTTCACTCAGTTGCTTCACTATGTGCAAGCAGCACTAAATAGAGGTGAAAAGATCCCTCCTTTTCTGTGTGTGATAGATAAGGAAAAAGCTGCAATCATGAAGACTTCAGATGTTCTCCCTCTCCTTGAGAAGAAAACTATAAAGTGGGGAAAGTCAGCGAGTGGGTATACGGAAGAAGCACTAGACGAGGTGTCTGCCTACATAGGTACATACTTTGTTTCTTTTAAGATGGCGACACATGAAGAAGAGTTTATTGAGACAATTAAAAATGCAATTAAAAAAGGTGAGATTATTCGCACGCAGATAACCCCAGATAACTTGAAGCAAGTTTTTGATAAATGGATACAAATGATTGGGAAGGAAATACAAGACGTTAAAGAAGAGGACTATGCCCTCCTCTTTTTTGCAGATATTATGAATGACGGTACGGTTTCTACTCACAATAATCTCCCCGCAGAACTACTTCATAAAAATAATGCGCCAGTGTTTAGTCTTGGAGGTAAACTTTATGAACTTAGTAGCAAGGAAGGGTATCGTCATTTTTGGGCTATCTATCACAAGCCACCAAAGGCAGAATATAGAAATTATCTTCTCGAACGACGTGACAGCTTGATACCACTTGATGAGCGTTCTTTCAAAGGTGCATACTATACCCCACTTCATGTGGTAGATAAGGCATATGACAAGCTTACAGAAGTACTTGGGACTAATTGGCAAAAAGAATATATCGTATGGGATATGTGTTGCGGAGTTGGTAATCTCGAGACCAAGCACAGTAATCCACGTAATATTTATATGTCCACGCTCGATCAAGCAGATGTGGACGTGATGAAGGCTACCAAGACATGCGTCGCAGCAACTCGCTTCCAATACGATTATCTTAATGATGATATTACTGATGACGGGAAGATAGACTATTCTCTTACGAATAAACTACCTGTGGGGTTACAAAAGGCGATAGCTGAAGGCAAAAAGATTTTGGTTTTGATAAATCCACCGTATGCGGAAGCTACAAGTTCTGATAATACAACTCAAGCTGGAGGAGAGAGTAAAAGTGGTGTTGCAAAAACAAAATTTGCTAAGACTGCTATGGAGAAGTATGGAAAAGCAAGCAACGATCTTTACACCCAGTTTGTGGCAAGGGTAGCGCATGAACTACCTAATGCAAAACTAGCAATGTTTAGTACTTTGAAATACATAAGCGCTCCAACTCTTCAAGAATTTAGAAAGAACTGGAAGGCGGAATACCTAGATGGTTTTATTGTTCATAGCCAAGCTTTTGACGGGCTTAATGGTGATTTCCCAATTGGTTTTTTGATATGGCAAACAAATCAATTAGCAAAAGTAAAAAGGCCATTTACAGAAGTTATGGTAGAGGTACTAGATAAGAAGGTAACACCAATTGGTGAAAAATTTTTTTATACTTTAGATAATGAATTATTACTTACAGATTGGGTTAATCGACCGTTAACAAATAATATCGATGCCGTACCACTTAAAAACGCTGT
>JAYTIW010000050.1:0-10224 GCA_043731575.1 Minisyncoccota bacterium
TGTTCGTGAGTTTTTTTTGGAAAATAAAAACTACTCTCTTTTTTTATTTTCTCGTTCTTACGAAAAGTTACGTACCCATATTACAGAGATGCCAAAAAAGGTAGAGTATAGTATTCATTCATATGACGAATTTCATAAAGGGAAGTACGACGTCATTATTAACTGTACAGGAGTCAGTAGTGGTTCGAGTTTTCACAAAGACCCATTTGAAATTTTTAAAGTAACTGAGGAAGTAGATTCTATGGTTATTGAGTATCTACGTAATCACCAAAAAGCACTTTATATTAATATGAGTAGTGGTGCAGTTTACGGAAATAACTTCGAAACATCAGTCACTGAAAAAAGTACGACTATCTTGCCATCTGGATTTTTTGAAGGAGGAGAAGCATATGCTATTGCAAAGATATATGCAGAAGCAAAACACCGAGCACTACCCATGTACAACATTGTCGATATAAGAGTTTTTGGTTTCTTTGGGGCACTTCTGGATATCGATTCTCCTTTTCTTATGTCAGAGATTACAAAGTGTATTCTTCATAAAAAAGTTTTTGTAACTGGTGAAGACGATATAATTCGTGACTATCTTACTTCAAAAGATCTACTGGCATTTATTACTCTTGTTATGAAAAAAACTACAATAAATGATTACTTCGATATCTACAGTAAAAAGCCCATTTCAAAATTTGCACTATTACAAGCACTTACAAAAAAATGTAATCTTACATACGAAATAAGTAAGAAGAAGATGGGGGCACAAAAAACAGCACCTAAAAATGTATATTTTTCTAAGAGTAAAAAAGCAACAACTTTACTTGGTTATAAACCAGAACAAACTGCCCTTCAGGGTATTTTCTCAGAGATTGAACGGCTTATGTAGGGCTACAATAAAAAAGAGTACTTTTTTTATTATACCTTTTTAGCTTTTTGTACTTGTTCACTCACCCATGTGTAGGTGAGTCTCATGCCTTGCTTAAGCGCAAAGTGAGGTTTCCATCCGATCTTTTCTTCAATGAGAGTATTATCAGAGTTACGTCCTCGTACACCAAGTGGTCCAGGGATATGCTTTAATGTTATTTTTTTCTCTGCAATTTCGGCAACCATCTCAGCAAGTTCGTTAATGGTAACCATCTCATCAGACCCAATATTAACAGGACCGAGAAAATTTGAGTCCATAAGACGTCTCATACCCTCAAGACATTCATCGATGTAAAGGAACGATCTTGTTTGGCGCCCATCTCCCCATATCTCTACCTCACCACCATCTTTTGCTTCTGCTACCTTTCTGCATACTGCAGCCGGAGCTTTGTCTTTTCCACCAGTCCACGCACCTTCTGGCCCAAAAATATTATGGAACCGTGCCACACGAACATCCACACCATAGTTTCTGTTGTAAGAAAGGTAGAGTCTTTCGCTAAAAAGTTTCTCCCATCCGTACTCACTATCGGGTGAAGCTGGGTACGCAGACTCTTCGGAGCATTTTGGGTTTTCTGGATCAAGTTGGTTATAGAGTGGGTAGATACATGCAGAGGAAGAATAGAAGATTTTTTTAATACCAATCTTCTGACCATAGTGGAGGATATTTAAGTTTATGGTTGCAGAGTTGTGCATGATGTCAGCATCATGTTCTCCTGTGAATATGTACCCAGCGCCACCCATATCTGCTGCTAATTGGTAGACTTCGTCAAAGGGTTTATCAAGGATACTTTCACAGAGTTTTTGATCACGTAAATCTCCAACAATGAATTCATCAGCAGTAGTTTTTGTATACTCATTTTGTTTAAGATCTACACCTCGCACCCAAAAACCTTCGTCTTTAAGACGTCGTACAAGATGTCCACCAATAAATCCTCCTGCTCCACAAACTAGTGCTGTTTTCATAATAATCAAAATCGTGATAAAAGTAATAATTTCCTCAAGTAATGTATATTCCATTATATAGAAAAATAACGACTTATCAAGTTCATTGTATTTTTTTCATCGATGGTAATTGTAGAAAATGGTTCTATTTTGTATACTGGGTACTACAATATGGAATCACCATTAAGACTCTCAAACGAAGACTTCGCATATATTTATAGTAAGGTGCCGCGTTTTAATGTTGATCTTATAATACGGACACAAGAAGGTGGAATTGTTCTTATACAAAGATCGATCGAGCCTCACGTCGGCTCATGGCACTTACCAGGAGGGACATTATATAAAGAAGAAACTATCAAAGATGCTGTCGTGCGTGTAGCAAAACATGAGACGGGGTTCGAGGTTGAGGTTATAGGATTTCTTGGGGTTATGGAGTTTCCAGCTGAGAAGCGCGGGGCTCTTAGTGTTCATACGATAAGTGTTGGAGTAGAAGTGCATGTACTAGGTGGAACACTAAAACAAGATAACAATGCAAAAAATATTGGAGTATTCACTACATTTCCTTCCCCGATGGTTCCAGGGCATTTTGCTTTTCTTAAAGAGCATGGAATTTTGGAAGAGAATTAAATATCCATTTTGTAGTAAGTCTCGCTGAGATAAAAAAAGACCATGAACACTATTTTAGTGTTCATGGTTTTTAGTTTAGGTCTTCTTGTTAAGGCATCTTAGCAATCTCATAGATCGCTTTGTATTTGTCATAACTCCCCATGGGCATACCAACAAATGTGCCACTTGTTCCTTCAACATGAGGCATATCGACCGCTTGACGAAGACCTTGTCGCAAGAAGAAGTCCTGTAGTGCTGCATCGTGAGCAAAGGCTGTCTTCTGTTCAGTTTCTAAAACTTCATCCAAAGATGTGATTAAGGTTATAGACTCATTCGACAAGTTGCCATATTTCTTTTGAAGTCCAGTGAGCAGTTCCCAATCTCCTTCTTCAACGGAAACCTTGAAGTATGAGCTCAAGTTGATGGAATCACCACCTTTTGAGTTCTGGTCAGCTGAAAGTTTAGCAGTCATAGTAACTGTGTTGATATAGTCCCCTAGTGGTAGAGCACTGTACCCAAACAGGTACTTCAGATGCTCAAGAACTTTGATATCTTCAGGACTGGCTTCCATATCGGCACTCTTGGCTGGGGCGAAAAGTGAACCTTCAAGCCCTTGGTAACCAAGAAGTGTGAGTTCTGTTGCATTCCGGATGGGATGTAAGAACGAGAGTTCTTCAGCAACTTCTCGACGATAGGTCCACGTTGGATTCCGATCAGATTTTGCGTTAGGGCCGATCCAGTTTCCGCCAATAGGACAGAGCTGGCGGCGAACAAGGGCAAGGGGGTGACCGTCATCTTTGATTTCAATGAAGATTTGCGAGGGGTTTTTCTTTCTGTAAATGATTCCGCAAGCGGAAATGTTGTTGATGAGCAATTTGGCTTTTTGGTCGGCCATGTTATTTTCTCCAGAGTGTTAAATCTACAATCCCGTAGGACTATTACTTTAATTAAGGTCTTCTGACCCGTAACATATTATACACCACAATACCAGTACATGTCAATGTCGTCCTGCTGTTGACAAATTTTACTAATACATGTAGTATAAAAAATGGAGTTTTTAGTTTTTTGCAAAATATTTATCAAGAAAGGTTATCCAATGAAATCAGTGCAAATGAAACCAAAGAAAGTTGATTACGTGGAGTGTGCGCGCAACGTCATGCTTGTTGCCCAACGTGCATTTCTTACAAGTTCTTCTTCATCTAAAAAAGAAGTTGGGACAACTAATTCCAAAGGAGATCGTTCTCTTGGAATGGATGTTGCTATTGAAAAGGCGGTCATCTGCCATATTCAGGAACAACATTTGCCAGTGCAGATTTATTCTGAGGAGGCTGGTGTAGTGAATGGGGCACACCAAAACCCAAAATCCACCTTTTCTATGGATCCGCTTGACGGGAGTGTTAATTACAAATACGGTAAAGGTAAACTCCCATTCGGGACACTGGTGGCCTTTTTCAAAGGTTTGAATCCTGTACTTGATGATGTTGTTGCTGCTGGAGTGATTGAGTATACGTCAGGAGACTTTTTTATTTTTGACGGCAAAAAAACAGTAGATCAACATGGCAAGAAGGTTACTTTGAGTGCTGACTGGAAGGTGCACAAAACCACGCCTGTGTATCTTGATACTTTTTACACAGAAGGTGTGAAGGCATACACAAAGTTCACACAAGAAGTGTTCATAAGGGGAAGTGGTTCAGTTGTTGGTAACCTGACGTACACGCTCTCTAATATCTCTGCAGCTATGGGTGGCATATCTGTGCGTGCAGAAGAAATTGGTGCAGTCTATGGGCTCATAAAGGGTGCAGGTGGTGTTATCGTTGACCACGAAGGTATACCACTTGGCACAAAGTTGTTCAATCCAAAAGGGGAGTACCAACTCCTTGCAGGAAATGAACACGTTATCAACTTCATGGTTCGCCAAATGGCAGAAATGTAACATGCTCGTGAAAGATTGCTAAAGTCTAATAATCCCTCATCTAGATGAGGGATTATTTTTTTGGAATAAATAGAAGCAGTGTTCGTGTAAAGAGGTAGACTAAAAAACTTGGTCTAAGTATTTTTCGCTTTCCTCCTTCGTAGAAGAGTTGTAGGAGTGATTCATATCGTTCTCTAAATGATCTTGTGCGAAAGTTAAGGCCATGGGTATCGTCGTACCCATCAGTTATTGTACTATTATGGTCATGATAGAAAAGTTTTGTATGAAGCCCTATTTGGTAAAAGAAAAACCACTCTTCACCTTGTTTTACATACTTTGAAAATCTCGCGCGCGTGTGTGTAATTAATTTCGTCTCAATACAATGCGTCGCGTCTCCTTTAATACGCTTAAAGATAAGATAGCTCCATGGATAAGAGTATGCCATGTCATCACGTGGAGCTAGTGTAAGAGATTTTCCATTTGTGTACGCTCGATTAGTCATCATCCACTTAATATCAGCGCCGATATTGATCAGCATAGAAAATGTTGCAAGAGTATCTGGTGCCAAATAGTCGTCATCATCTAAAAAAATAACCCACTTTGAATCTGCAGAAAGTTTGTCGAGCCCATGGTTACGACTAACGTTCACGCCACAATTTTTTTGGTTAACATGGTAGTGGATACGTGCATCGTTAATTGACGCAGCGAACTCTTGGTAAGAATCATCGTGTGGAGAGTCGTTGATAATAATCATTTCCCAATCTTTATAGGTCTGCGCGAGTAAAGAAGCAACAGCACGTTTTAACTTTTCTTTTCTCCTATAGGTTGGTGTAATGATGCTGAATTTCATGTTTTTAATCTTTTTTCTTTATACAAAGGAGGTTTGTTTGTTTTCTTACTTTTGAAATGGTTTCGTCAAACAAAATATCATCAGTAATTTTTGTAAGATTGTCTTCAATGTCAAAAAGTTCGTATTCTAGGTCTCGTAGTAGTTTTAGAATTTTAGCACCGTGACCTTTACCTTGTGTATGGTAAAAGTTTCCAGAAAATTCAATAAAAATTTTCGGTCTGTGGGTGTTAAGGGTTTGTTTAATACCTTGTAACACCTCATATTCATATCCTTCGACATCAATTTTTACAACATCAACATTTTGAATAGCAGCAAGTTCCTTGTCTCCATTTTTTACATGAACTGAAATTATTTCTTGAGTGTCATCATCATTAACAAGAGACGAACCTCCGACATTCTTTGATATAAAAAACTTCTCAACCTTTTCTTTTTCACCAAGTGCATAGTTGTACACATGAACTATTTTTTCAAAAGCATTATGCCGAGCGCTGTCTTTTATTTGATTATAGATTGATGGTATTGGTTCAAAAGCGTGGACATTACCTGTTTGTCCTACAAGACATGCAGCATACATGCTGTGTTGTCCAATGTTTGCACCAATATCAATAAATGTTTGTCCAGGTTTAAGATGTTGACTAAATAGGTCAAGCATAAATGGCTCGTAGACCCCATACAAAAAGATATGGTTATCTATAAAGCCGTTTTGTGGAGTAATCCATAAGTCAAAAGCATGTCCTTTGTAGTGTAGTCTTACTACTTGATAGTCGGTAAATTTTTTAAGCCTCAAAATATCTATTTTCGTAATTATTCTAATAAGCTTCTTTTGCCAAACATTATGGATTAAAGTAAAAACCCTTTCAGGGAGTATTTTTTTAAGGGCGTATTTAATTGAGCTTCTATTGACCATATGGTGATTATATAAATTTAAAAATCTTTTTAAGGATTTTTTTAATACCAAGAATTTCTGCACATTTTTTACCAAGTCGATGTATACCAATTTTCTTAAAAAATTTATTTAAGGGATGTCCCCAGGAGTAATTCCAAAGGTGTATGCCGTACACTTCTTCACTAAGTGTTTGACCGTGATAGTTATGAATATGGTATGCGTCGTATGGATAAAATGCACGCGCTGGCATGACCGTTGTGTCAGTTGGATGCATGGTATTGTATAGTTCAGTCATAATAACCGGATTAGGTTGTAGTTCTTTTATAGTGTCGTACTTTTCACGCATCTTTTCTATAAAAGGGTGGTGAGGTGTTGCGCCTATCATACCGCAACTAATGAATGTCTCAGATTCTTTACCGAGTAAGAGTGAGGTATCCAAAAGCTTATCAAGCGGCTGCACAAGCAACATGTCGGTATCGAGGTAGATGCCACCGTTCTCATGGAGTGCAACTAGTCGAACATAGTCTGCAACGAATGCGTACTTCTTTTCTTTATACATGCGAGATGTAAAAGGGTGGCTTTCAACGTCAAAATTCTCCTCATCCCATTTCTTAATCGTATAACCCTGGCACATAGTTTTCCAACTTTCTATACAACGTAATATAAGAGGACTTTGGGGGGCTTTCCCGAACCAGCAGTAGTGAATAGTTTTTGGAATCATAACGAAGATGTCGTAGCTTTATAGATGAAGTATAGCATCATGCTATACTTCGATGTATTATATTTTGATTATTTTCTCGCTACGCCATGCCCTTCTTTTATTTTCTACGTTCTATAAAAAGATCTATTGATAAAGTAAAGTCTATACTGTGGTTTCCTTTCATTTTACCGGATTACCTTACGTATAGAAGTAAGGATACAAAAAAAAGGTTCCCTATGCCATTTTTTTCAGTGATGCCGGTACTCTTTGAGAACACACCTTTTACGCGATTTGATACACATTATATTTACCATACCGCATGGGCAGCTAGAAAGGTAAAGGAAATCGGAGCGCTATCCCACACTGACATCTCATCAAGTCTTTACTTTTCTTCTATTGTTTCTGCCTTTATGCCGGTAGAGTTTTATGATTACAGACCAGCGAAGCTTAACTTGTCAGGACTTACTTCTTTACCAGCGGATCTCACGAGGCTTCATTTTGAAAATAATTCGATAGAAAGTCTTTCTTGTATGCATACGGTTGAACATGTAGGTCTAGGAAGGTACGGTGACAAAATTGATCCAGAAGGGGATATAAAGGCTACAAAAGAATTGGAACGAGTGGTTGCACAAGGTGGGAGCCTTCTTTTTGTTGTTCCTATAGGAAAGCCGAGGATACAATTCAATGCGCATAGAATTTATTCATATACAATGGTTATTGAGATGTTTCCAGGGCTTATGTTAAAAGAATTTTCCCTTATTCCTGATAATGCTATTGATAAAGGGATGATTTATAACGCAACACAAGAACAGTCCGACAAGCAGACTTATGGGTGTGGGTGTTTCTGGTTTACGAAAGAGTAATCTACTTTGGAGTAGAGTTTTTTGTGGTCATAAAACGAGCAAGTAGAAATCTTCCTTCTTTGTGATACACTTCAATAATTATTCCGTATAACAAAGTTTTAAAGTACCATTTTTACGTATGCAAAATCTTATAAAGAAAGTCGTCTGGGGGTGCCTTCTTATTATTCCTTTTATTGTATTGCACGTCGCTGACGGGGGAAGATTCGATGTTTTAGGTTGGTTCACAGGGACAGGAATGTTCTTTCCGTTTATTTCTGGGAAGAATATTATTTTTAGAATTCTCGTAGAAGTCGCTCTTGCTGGGTGGGCTATACTAGCACTCTCTGATTCTTCATACAGAATTAATATTAAGAAGTCTCCAATAATGATTGCGTACGGGCTTTTCATTGTAGTGCTTCTTCTTGCAGATCTCTTTGGTGTTGATAGAGAGAAGAGTATGTGGAGTAACTTCGAACGAATGGAAGGCTTTGTTGGTCACATTCATTTCTTTGCGTACTTCTTCGTGCTTACGGTTATAGTGAGATCACTTGCTGAGTGGCAGAAGATGTGGAAGTTCTTTTTAACCGCGGACATTCTTATTGTTTTGTATGGATATGCACAACTATTTGGAGTGAAAGGGCAATTTTTTTACAATCTTTCCCCAAAGCTTGGTCAGTGGTTCGCGGCAAATTTCCAGATTCACATGAGTAGTAACCGTCTTGATGCAACAATCGGTAACTCTGCATATTTTGGGGTCTTTTGTCTTATGCATGTCTTTATTGCGGCGTTACTTTGGTCACAATCTACTAATCCAAGAAAGCATTGGGGGTATCCAGTCATCATTCTTATGAACGTTCTTGGAGTGCTTTTCTCCGGAACTCGAGGAACAATGATTGGGTTGGCTGTTGGAGCTTTTATCACTCTGGGCATTGTCGCTTGGAAGAAAAAGGGGAGTACACTTCAGAATTTTGCCATCGCAACAGTTATCGGTATATTTGCGCTCTCATCGATTTTTATCTTCAAAGACTCAAACTTTGTAAAATCTAATTCTGTGCTAGCACGTATCGCTACTATTTCTCCAAATGACATCACAGGAGCAAGTCGTATCTCGATGTGGAAAATTAGTTACGAAGCTTGGAAGGAAAGACCAATCCTTGGTTATGGGCAAGATAACTTTAGTTATGTTTTTGCACGCAAGTTTTTACCTGAGAGAATGTGTAACTTGGAACCATGGTATGACCGTTCTCATAACGTGTTCTTCGACTGGCTTGTTGCTGCAGGAGCGCTTGGCCTTCTTACGTACTTATCGCTCTATGGTGTGACGTTATGGTTTATGTGGAAGAAAGAGAACTCTATGCCTCTTGCCGAAAAGGCTATTCTTACGGGAGCGCTTGCAGGATATTTCATTCACAACTTCTTCGTATTCGATAACCTTACAAGTTATATTCTTTTCTTTGCACTTCTTGCGTACATCACTTCACGTACAAAGGCAGGAGGTGACCAACACGGCAAGGTGCTCTTCGATAAGGATCAGATGAACCTTCTAGTTGCTCCTGTTATCGGCATCATACTTTTGGTTACATTCTATTATATTAACTACCGCCCTCTTATTGTTAATAAGCTTGTAATTGAAGCGATGAGTATTGTTCAAGCAGACAAGAATCAACCATTTGCAGATAAAGTTAAGATTCAAGTTACTAACTTTAAGGATGCTATTGCAATGAACACACTTGGAAGCACGGAAGCTCGTGAACAGTTCCTTCAAATGGCTGTGCGAATGGGGCAGATCAAAATACCAGAAGACCTTTCGGCAGGGGACAAGCAGTCAGCAGTACAAGCGCTTAACAGTGTAATAACTGGAGCGGCAAATGATATTACTTCCTCGTATGAAAAGAATAAAACAGACGTACGAATGCTTTCTATTTATGGAATGTTCTTCAATGGTGTAGGAGACGCTGCTAACGCAGAGAAGGTTCTTAAGGAGGCAAGAGTACTCGCTCCTAACAAGCAGCTTATTGCATACGATCTTATTCGTGCACTTCTTATGCAAAAGAAGTTTGATGAGGCATATGCAGTTGGGCGCGCAACATATGATCTTTCTATCACCTGTGGAGATGCACTTAAGTGGATGATGATTAGTGCAGCGTATGATGGAAAGTATAAAGAAGCAAAGGCATATGCTGCGTCAAAGGGACAAGATCTAGGACTTGATCCAGATGTTATTGGAGGAGTTGTTGCATCAGGGCAGATTGGAGTTGCTATAGAAATTCTTAATGATGCAAAGAAGAAAAATCCTACAATTGCTTCACAAGTTGATGCGTATATTAAGCAACTTCTTGCCCTCCCTCGGAAATAGGTTATACTAATTAGGTGAGTGCACAAGGTGTGCTCTACAAGATAAATAAATGCCTGCATAAAGCCACTCGCAAGAGTGGTCTTATGTTTTTTAAAGCAAAAGCACTTCATCTACTGCGTTACGAAGAATTTTTACTCCATGCGAAGTACTACTCGTACATCTTAGTCGTAAAAATTCTTCGTGCCTTGTATCTAAAGCACTTTTGCTTTAAAAAA
>JAYTIW010000051.1:0-4026 GCA_043731575.1 Minisyncoccota bacterium
ACTTCTTTGCTTCATCTGAAGACATCCAATAGTCACGATCAGAATCTTTTTCAATCTGTGCTTTTGTTTTTCCTGTTGCATCCACAAGCATTTCGTAAAGTTTATCTTTGAGTCTGATGATGTGCTTTGCGGTAATTTCGATATCAGAAGCTTGACCCTCAACACCTGTAAGTGGTTGATGGATCATCACTTCGGAATTCGGGAGGACAAAACGCTTTCCTTTTTTACCTTGAGAAAGAATCATCGCCCCCATAGACGCCGCCATACCGGTACATACTGTAGAAACGTCTGGCTTAATATGGTGCATTGTATCGATGATTGCCATACCCGCCTGAATACTTCCACCAGGGGAGTTAATGTAAAGCGTGATGTCTTTCTTTGGGTCTTCTGACTCTAGGAAAAGAAGCTGTGCAACAACGAGGGACGCTGTGTGCTGATTAACCTCATCGTGAAGGAAAATAATGCGCTCCTTAAGAAGCCTTGAGTAAATATCGTACGCACGTTCGCCGAATTGGCTTTTTTCGATAACAGTAGGGATTAACATAGGGCAGTTTTTAGGCAATAGCCATTAGCTTGTAGCTTTTTGATGCAAAATACTACAAAACGATGACTTAAAGACTACAAGATTAATTTCAGTAAATAAGTAAAGAAAACGGGAGCAAAAACTGTGTGACAAAATGGAAATGCAGACGTAACTATCGGTTCAGGGATTACTTGCAACTATATCATAAAAAGATAATTTGATGCTCGTCTATATTTGACACTATCATAAAAATTATGGTAGTACAAAGGTATTATATATCTTTTTTATGGAAACAATCACTCCTCCAACATTTAGCATTACTGACACAGGTTTTCTTCTTTCTGCAGACAATGCTACCTATGTAATGGAATGGGTAGAAGAAATGCTTAAAGTAACTGGGCCAAACACATGTTATTACCTTTTGGAAACTATTCGTGGGCTAGAACAGGCAAATTGCACACTTACAACCTTTACATTACTTATAGGAAACTAGTGAACATTTTTTGGTAATGCTGTAATACCTTTACTTTATAATGTTTTTTACGATAAGTTATTGACAGAAAGATACTTTAGTGATATAATATAATTCGTAGTAAAGTGTAAACACCTTACTTGAACTTTCACAATTTATTTCTTTTTAAGGAGAAGCGTTATGCGTTTCAGTCGACTTCAAGTCATCTTAATGTTCCTCTGCTTTATAGCATTTGGAGCAAGTTTAGGGTTCTTGGCAACAGGAACCCCGACGGTAATGCCTGTTTTTCTTCTGGTATTTTTAGTTATCTTTTTGATAACCTTTGTACCTAAGAAAGGCCGTATTTTGTCAGATGCAGCAACGTATATCAGAAATGGTATACAAACTGCTAAACCACATCCACAAAACACTGGAAGTGCGTTACACCGTAATGTGCGAGCACTTGGCCAAAACATGTTAGCGGGCGTACGACAAATAACTCCACTTGTGCAAAGCTGGGTTATACAACAATTAGACGTAGCTAATGCTAACAGCAAAGCATTTATAGATAGAAAGTGGGACACAATGCAACAAAAACCAAACTTTTGGTGCGGGGTCGGTTGTATGGTGATTGCTACAGGTTTCTTCCTGCATACTTACTTCCATGGAAGTTTCGGTAAATCCTTCCACGCTGGACTGTTTCTGACTTTTTCTGCAGCTATATTCTTCATCAATCACAATGGGTGGGAAAAGGCTTCTGATTTTGTTACGAAAAACTACAAAGGCGTTTGGCTTGCGACTTCGGTTGCCTGTCTAGCTCTTGCCTACGAGCACAACTGGTCGCTTTTGTGGCCAGGTATCTCAACAGCGTTAGCAACTATTGTATTTTTTGGATGGGTAAAACCAATCAAAAAAGCAACAGGGGAGTGGTTAGGAAAACTATGGAGCCATTTCGTTAATCTAACAAGTGGTGAGTATGGATGGGGGCCTGCTTTCATCACGTACGCGATCATTTTGTTTGCTATAATAGCAGGGATGTCCACAACTCAAGGAAAATTAGATGGAAAGATGCTCGAGTTTATGCAATGGTCAAGCGTTTTTTTTGTTTTGTTTCTTTGTGTGGGCGTAGTTCTCTTAGGAGAAAAACTTTTTAAGGAGAAAAAGGACTAGAGGTGAAGGTTGGGGCGGTCGCAAGGCGACCGCCCTTTTTTATATCCAACTGTAGAACTACATGTTTTTGTCTTTAATAAAAATAATGAACTTATATAAAAAAAGCCCCTTGCGTTCTAAGTACGAAATACATTTCGTACACAGAATGCAAGGGGCTTTCGAGAGAAATAATCTACATAAGTTTCACAACTCAAAAGAATTATTTGATAAAAAGAGCTTTAGAGTAATAAAGACAAGATACTTTACTACTTAAAAAGAGAAACAAACTTCATGCAAACCTTTTAGGGTTTTGCTATTTGGTGCAGATCATAATAATGAATTTTTGATCTGCGGTGGAAAGAACAACTGGTAGAAGATGCGCTAAAACTTGTGATAGTCCCAAACAGGGACGGGTGTTTTTTTGTCACGTCATCTACCCTGTCCTTAATAGTACTCCTATGTCTTTTATATGCAAGTACACAACTGTGGATAACTTGTCTTTTACAAAAGACAAGTTATCCATCTGTCTTTTATTATAAAAGAGTGTCATCCAAAAAATTGTCTTTTGCTTTGTATTGCAATGTCTTTTTACATCACGTAGGCTAGTTACTATATGCGATTACATCGCTTTTATGTAGCACAACCCCTTGGTGAAGAAGTTGTAATAGAAGATAGTTTGACAATTAAACAATGGTTAAAAGTGTTCAGGTACAAGGTAGGAGATTTTGTTATTCTCTTTAATGGTGATGGTCACGATTACACCTACACCCTTACAAAAAAAGCTCCATCTTCCTGCATGCTTCTTCTTTCTGAAAAGAGGAAGGTGTGTTTACCTTCTCGTAAAAGCTTTCTTTTTCTCCCTATTATTAAAAAAGATTTATTCGAACTTGTTGTGGAAAAAGCAACAGAGTGTGGAATAACTGATATTGTGCCACTCATTACTGAACATACTGAAAAGAAAAATTTAAATACTGAACGACTACATACCATCATTAAGGAAGCAGCTGAGCAGTGCGGGCGCAATGATCTTCTTATATTACATGATTCACTTACACTTAAAGAATCACTCTCATCTCTTGCTCCAAAAAAAATAACCTCTGAAAATACTTATATTACAACACTCTTTGGTAAGCATTTACTAGAAATTGTAACAAAAAGAATTCCTTCTCAAGAAAAAACACTTACCGAGGCTACTGCCTTTTTTATTGGACCAGAAGGTGGGTGGTCAGGTGACGAAGAGAATTTATTTGAAACTAATAACTACACTCGTATTTCTTTAGGTGTTACAACTCTCCGTGCAGAGACGGCGGGAATAGTATGTAGTTTTCTTTCCACTGTACTCTAGTGTGAAATAGGCTATACTTTAGACTATAAACTTATGTCTCCAAACAATAAACTTTTTAATGGTGAAGTAACTCAACCAATTCCAATATTTAACCCTGAAAAAACTCAACCAATTCTAACAATGGAAAATTTAAACGGTTCGACCCCTGAAGGAAACAATTTTGGTAAATGGAAAGACCGAACAGATGAAAGATTTAAAGCAGGAATAAGAGCGGAAAAAATAGGTGGACTATCTGCCACTCCACCTAAAGACTTTAGACTCCCGGTAAATAACAACCGCACACCTACCGCACAAGTGATTTCAGAAAATTTGCCATCTCAAGCGAGTGGTACTGTAAGGAACACTTTAGAGGAAGGTAGTGGTAAGGGGAAAGAGAACTTATCTGCAGCTTTACCTGAAGATATAGTGGTTCATACTAATGGTAAATATGGACCTACTACGAAAGTGGCATTGAAGGTTCCGTCTATCGGGAATCCTCAACCAAGTAACCAGGCCACACCTGAAATACCAACCATCACGCCTAAGTCTCCTAAAAGAGTGTCGGGGGGGGCACTCTAT
>JAYTIW010000052.1:0-4012 GCA_043731575.1 Minisyncoccota bacterium
GTACTAAACTTTCCTCTGATGTCTGATGTCTGATGTCTGATGTCTGATGTCTGATGTCTGATGTCTGATGTCTGATGTCTGATGTCTATTTTTCCTCCCCCCCACTAAAGATTCCAAGTTCATCATCTGAAAACTCTTTACGCACAGTTGAAGGAGATCGAACACTTTTTTTGGCAGTGTGCGGTCTTGTCTTTTTTGCTGGTGATCGTTGCACTCGATAACCCATGAGGTATTTCTCAGGAGCATCACACATGTCGATAAAGTCTTCGCAAGCTTCACGAAGCTTCGTAGATGATGAGCGACCAAAAGAGATTACCTCTACCTGAACACCAAAGTGTTCTTTTAAGAAGTTAACAAGTGGAACGAAGTCCCCGTCCCCAGTTGCAAGAACGATGGTGTCTACTTTTGGAGCAAGACGAATAGCGTCCACTGCCATACCAACATCCCAATCAGCTTTTTTTGCACCACCGTAGAATATCTGGAGGTCTTTTGTTTTAGTTTCGATACCAAGCTTAGTGAGTGCTTCGAAGAACTGAGTCTCGTCCCCTGCTTCTGTTGTAATGACATAGGCAAGTGCACGGATAAGTTTTCGTTTTCCGGTGACAGTCTCCATGATTGCTCCGAAGTTAACTTTTGTATTGTATAAATTTTTTGCGCTGTGATACAGGTTTTGTGTATCGATAAAGATCGCGACGCGCTGGTCGCTGTGTTTGATGACGGACATATGATGAATAGCTGGTAGCCTGTAGTCTTTAGCCTGTAGCTTTAAATGCTAGATGCTATACGAATACAAAATAACCAAAATTGATTAATTAAAATATTAAAAATAGAAACTATAGTTAGTATACCTTATGAAAATTTAGGTACTCCTACTTTCTGTAGATAAGCGCCGCCCGAAGGGCGGCGCTTATCTTTTCCAAAACATAAACCACATTATTTTAAGCCGAGCTTAGTAACAATAGCGGTATATCGCTTCTTGTTATTCACTTCAAGATACTTCAAATGTGTACGACGATCAGCAACCATCTGAATAAGCCCACGTCGTGAGTGGTTATCTTTAGCGTGAACTTTAAGGTGACTTGTAAGTTCAGTAATTTTTTTACTCAAAATAGATACTTGGACTTCAGGAGATCCTGTGTCAGTATCATGGATTTGAGCGTTTTTGATGGCGGTAGCCTTCTTCCGTGGAGTAAGCATAAAATAAAGTATTTAATAACTATTGACATAGTATAGCACATATTTTATAAAATTGCAACCCCTCTTGCAATAGTATTTTTCTTTTGTAATATAAGGGTTTATTACAATTTTATTGACATTAGTATCATTTAGTTGTAGTATTGTTACCTATCTGGAAAGGTAAAGTAGTCTCTGCCCAAACTTTGCCAGAATGCTCTTTTGGAGATTATATAATGAACGCTTCTATTCCGTACGGCACACAACCCAAAGATGTGGTTGATGTTGAGGTGAAAGATGTTTCAGGTAAGGTGAAAAAAAGCATCAGTGACCACAGGTCTCTCATAGTGCTGCTACTGGCACTTTCTGCTCTTTTTATGATGTTTTATTCCACTCATTCAGACCTAAAAAGTTCGAAGGAAGAAAACAAACAACTCACAGCACAAGTGGAAAAACTAAAAACTAAAAGCTGAAGCTAAAAACACAGAAGCTCTGTCACGAGAGCTTGCTGTTGTAAAAGAAAATCTTTCTGCAGAAATCGCCCGCAAAAATCAACTCGCCGTGGAGAATACTCGACTGAAAGGTCGTATTACTCAAGGTGAGCGTGACCTTGCAGCTGCTCTTGAAAAGTTGAAAACTTTTGAGAGGCAGAAAACAAAACCGAAAACGAAGAAGTAATTTTCATTTTGGTACACAAAACAACAAACCCGGTATCGTGAAAACGATACCGGGGTTTTTTCTTTTTTGCATAACTACTCAGATGAGCGAGTTACGATGAATAAAGAAATGGTTAAGAAAAAACAAGCAAGTAGAATAAGGAGCCAGTAACTAAGGGGAAAGAAAAAGGAGTACCCCACTACGAACACATAACTACAAGCAAGTGAGATAAGTGCCGCTTTTTTTGCTTGCTTTGGAATAAGAACATGCCAGAATGATTTATTTTCTTCATAGCGTCGTATTGTTGGTCCAGCTAGTTTATTATTTTTAATAATCTCATAAAGCACAGGAGAGCTTTTTGAGAAAGCTATAGCTGCGAGCAATAGAAATGGCACCGTAGGCATTGATCCTGGAAGAGCTGCGCCAATAACACCAAGGATTACATTAGATATTCCAAAAACATACCATAACCACCCAGTCATTGTTGTAGGCAATGTACTTTTCATAAAAATAAACCAAAAAAACAATCTGTCTAACATAAACACCTCACTCTTTCAAAAGTTAGTCTACCTTATGTAATACCATAATTTTGTACAGTTGCACAATATAGATTTGAGATATAAAGAGTGATAAAGAATTAGGAAACGCTATCTTTCCAAGAATATTGTACGACGCTAGGGTATACTAGGGGAAGACAACAGATGACAGACAACAGACCTTCAGACACATATACAATGCGCGAGTATTTGTCTGTTGTTTGTAAGCGAAGCAGTCCGTTGTCTGACATCTCCCCATGCACTCCCTATTCTCTCTCAAACAAGACTTCCTCCAATATATCGAAATCGAAAAGGGTCGTAGCGCTCTTACGGTGCGGAACTATGAGCATTATCTTACTCGCTTCTTGGACTTTGTTAATAAGCATTCTGGTATCGAGTCCCCTGCTGATATTAATGAGCCGATGATGCGTGAGTATCGAGTATTCCTCAATCGTCATCCTGCGCGAGTCGCTAAGCGCGGACAAGCACAAGACACACTGGATAAAAAAACACAGAACTATCATCTCATTGCACTTCGTGCATTTTTTAAATACATTCGTAAACGAGGAGTAGCGGGATACGATCCAGAAAGAATCGAACTTGCCAAGACTGCCCAGCGTGAACTCGATCTTATTTCTGAAAAAGAATTATCTAACTTACTCGCAGCACCGGACACAACGAGCGTTGCAGGGTTGCGAGACAAAGCGATACTCGAACTATTTTTTTCAACAGGGCTTCGTGTGTCTGAGCTTTGCTCGCTTGATCGTGATGTAGAACTTGGTACGGGTGAAATTTCAGTGAGAGGAAAAGGTGGCAAGATTAGAGTTGTCTTTGTCTCAGGCGCTGCACTTCTTGCAGTGAGAGCGTATCTTAAAAGTCGAGTAGATGTCGATGAGGCGATGTTCATCGATCACTCCCCTCGCGCTCACTCTCGTATGGTGAAGGAAGAATCAGTAAGACTCACTCCGCGCTCAGTGGAACGCACAGTAGAGAAGTACGCAGCGATTGCGGGCATCGCCAAGAAATGTAGTCCTCATGTTTTGCGCCACTCCTTCGCGACAGACTTACTTTATAACGGTGCTGATTTGCGTACTGTACAGCTCATGCTCGGACATGCATCCATCGCCACCACACAGATCTATACCAACGTTACTAATAAATTCCTCAGGGATCAGTTCGAGAAGTTCCACGGGAAGAAAAATAGTGAATAAGGGATGAAGAGAAAATTGGTAGGGAATTTACCAGGTGAAGTTTTTGACATCCTAAAATACATGTGTTAGTGTGTTTTTAGCAGAGGCATTTTGCCAAAGCACATTTCAAAAAAAGGAGCTCTATAATGAGCGCTAACAACAAAAGTCAGTTACTTCAGGATCCGTTCTTGAATGCTATACGATTACAACAGGTTCCGGTTTCCATCTACTTGGTTAATGGCATCAAACTGCAAGGTGGTATTTTTTCGTTTGATCAGTATGTCATCTTGCTTTCAAACAAAGAAAAGATAATGCAGATGGTTTACAAGCATGCCATCTCGACCATCGTTCCTGGTCGACCGGTCAAGCTGGACAACTCCCCCGAAGAACCTGTCACAGCAACGGCCGGGAAAGGTGTAACGAACTAACTCTTCGTCCACGGGTTTCGAAAAGCAC
>JAYTIW010000053.1:0-9932 GCA_043731575.1 Minisyncoccota bacterium
GTCGGAGTGCAGGGATTCGAACCCTGAGTCTTTGGTACCCAAAACCAAAATGTTAGCCGTTACACCACACTCCGTATTATTATATTCCCCCTGTCTTAACATTATACCAAAGACATCTTCGTCTTTGTCTATAAACTTTGCAAAACCAAAATGTTAGCCGTCACAGCACACTTCAGTGTGTGGTTACAACTGTACTTTTTGTAAAATTGTTCTTTAATAATACCACATTTTTATAAAAATGCATTTTTCCTCGTATCTCGTCCCTCACCTTTTTTCTTTATGTATGTTCTGCATAAGCTTCACCCTCCCCTGCCGCGTTTCAGTGTCGATATATACACAAGCAAGATCTACTTGATATTTTGTTTCATGGGGCACGTTTTTGTGTTTAAGGTATACAGCAACTGTGAGTATGAATTTAGACCACTTAGAAAACGTGAGATTATCTTCTGGGCGTACCACTAATTTCTCTAGATTTTCAAAACTCCTGACCTTTATACTTTTAACCTCCACAAATCGCCAAACTTTGTCTTTTTTAGCGACTATATCGATTTCTCCTTGAATTATTCGATAGTTTTGTTCAACAATGGTAAAACCTTGTTTCATAAGAAACGTTTTTGCTAAACTCTCTCCTATTTTGCCTATTTCGTTATGTTCTGCCATTAGTTTATATATAAAGACATTTTCTGTTTCACGTGAAACAAGTGTCCTGTATGTACTTAATTAAAAGTAAAAGTTACCTGTAATACCTTTACTTTACAATACTTTTCTAGTAATTTAGATGTAAATGTTAGTCTATAAAAGACTATGGCTCTAATGTCTCTTATCCCCGCTACTCACAGACTTATCCACATTTTTGTACTTTTGTGAATAGTCAAAGAGGAGGAAAAAGGCAAAATTATACGTTTCCCATGAAACACTTTTACAGTATACATCTTGCACAGGATTTCTTTTCAAAAACCATTGATTATGGTAGTATTATCAACAATGCGGTGTTGGTTTAGTGGTAGAACACGTCCTTGCCAAGGATGAGACAGGAGTTCGATTCTCCTACGCCGCACAGAAAAAAGAAAATGCGAAAGCTTTTTCTTTAGCGGCGTAGGAGAATCGAACTGGGAAGGGGTCGGGAAACGGTAGTTTTCCGTG
Source organism: Minisyncoccota bacterium (assembly GCA_043731575.1). Classification (GTDB taxonomy): domain Bacteria; phylum Patescibacteriota; class Minisyncoccia; order Phycocordibacterales; family UBA5272; genus UBA11704. The sequence continues at coordinate 1,144 of JAYTIW010000053.1, forward strand.
GAGGAAAACAGTGAGTGTATTCACGAACGTTAGAAACCGTGGGTTTCTAAAACAAAATGTAATCATTTTGTGTTCGATAGCGAAGCGTCTCCTACGCCGCACAGAAAGTGAACGAAGTGAACATTTTGTGCGGCGTAATGACATGACCTGCGTCATGTCCGTGGAGAATCGATGGTCGGAGCTATGTTTTTCTAGCAAGAAAAACGAGCGAGAGGCGGCCTGCGAGTCCGACGAGTGGCGACGAGGAGGAACTTGCAGGCGATTCTCCTGCGCCACTCCTTGAATTACGAAAGTAATGACCGACTCTCCTGCGCCGCTCCTAAAATAGTGGATAACAAAGAAAATTGTTACATGTGTAACGGTATACTTTAGAAATTATGAGAATCAAGCAATATTTATTTGGCCTTTTGATTTCTGTTTCTCTAGTAAGTAACGCACTGAGTATAGTGCCTCCGTGGACAGGAGGAGAAAGGTCTCCACGTATTGAGCAGTCATTGTTTATTAGGGAATCAGCTCTGAATATTTTCGATAGGCCACAGAATATAGCTGACTACAATAGGTTGTTTCAAATTGGAAGTAGTGTCTATTATTTAAAGAGTATTCCTTGGTATGGTTATTTACCTTATGTAATGTTTTTAATAATTTTTGTAATTATCGTTGTTAAAATTAGGGGTATATTAGGTAAAAGTAAGAAATAATTTACATAATAATAGCTGCTGTTACATGTGTAACGGGCATGAATCTCGATTTATAAGGATTCCCACCAGGATATTCGGTCACCACTTTGGTATTTCATTTTGTAACTTCGTTACTCATGAAACACTCAAAGTCTCGACCCCGGGAAAAACCGACAAGCAATTCATTATAAAAATATTTGAGCCCAATTTTTATAATGAATTCTTGTATACCGGTTTTTCATTCGAATCCTGACGCATGTGACACCGGTCACATGCTGTGGGAGCAGAAAGAAAATGTAAACATTTTATTTGTGCTCCCACCAGGATTCGAACCTGGAACGACGGTTCCGAAGACCGTTGTGATATCCATTTCACCATGGAAGCGTATGATAGACTTTATACTAACACATTTATGCAATATTTACAGGACACACACAAAATAGTAATTCCAAAGGAGGTAATGATGGTACTTGCTGTGCTTCAGGATGCCTCCTACGAGGCGTATTTGGTCGGTGGTTGCGTAAGAGACATTATAATGGACAAAGTCCCTAAAGATTACGATATTACCACGAACGCGACCCCAGAGCAGATTATTTCACTCTTTCCAAAAACTTTTTATGAAAACACCTATGGAACGGTAGGGGTGGTAACCTGCGGGGAAGAACTAGGTACAGTTTGTAGCGATGAAAGTGTAAAGATTGTGGAGGTAACGCCATATCGCCTTGAAACAACGTATTCAGATAATCGCCATCCAGATGACGTCAAATGGAGTAAAAACCTTACAGATGACCTTGCAAGGCGTGATTTCACTATGAATGCTATAGCGTATAACCCCGTTACACGTGAAATAGTAGATCCGTATGACGGGCAGAAAGATATAAGTAACAGGATGATACGAGCAGTAAGGGAGGCGGACGTGCGCTTTGGTGAGGATGCGCTTCGACTTATGCGCGCAGTACGCTTTATGAGTCAGTTAGATTTTGATATTGATAGCGTTACACGTGAAAGTATAGAGAAAAATGCGAAGCTTTTGAGTAATGTTTCACGTGAAAGAGTGAAGGATGAGTTCGTGAAGCTCACTATGACGGATTATCCAATGAGAGGGTTAGTGGTTATGAAAGAAACAGGACTGCTTGAGTATGTGGTGCCAGAGCTCCTTCGTGGGGTAGGTGTTACACAGAATCAGGCTCATGCGTATGATGTGTGGGAGCATAATCTTCGTACGCTTCAGCACTCTGCAGATAAGAAGTGGCCGTTACACGTGAGACTTTCTGCTATTTTTCACGATATATCTAAACCAGAAACAAAGCGTTACTCAAAAGAGAAAGGAGTCGTTACCTTTTATGGTCATGATGTAGTCGGTGGACGCGTTACACGTGAAATAATGGAGCGATTGAAATTTTCAAAAGATCTTACAGAACAAGTATCAATGTTTGTTAGGTGGCATATGTTCTTCTCAGATACTGAGCAGATCACACTGTCTGCAGTGAGAAGGCTTATTACAAATGTGGGCAAGGAAAATATCTGGGATCTGATTGACCTTCGTATCTGCGATAGAGTAGGGACGGGGAGACCAAAGGAAGAACCTTATAGATTAAGGATGTATCAGTCGATGGTAGAAGAGGCTCTTCAAGATCCGATAAGCCTAAAGATGTTGAAGACTGACGGGAAACGTATCATGGACGTTACACACGAAACGCCTGGACCGAAGATCGGCTTTGTTTTGCATGCATTATTTGACGAGGTGTTGGACGATCCAATGAAAAACACTGAAGAATACCTTGATGCTCAGGCAACGTTACTCATGAAACTCTCAGTTGAAGAGTTAAAAGCACTTGGAAAAGCAGGAAAAGAAGAGATGGATGAGAAAAATATTGAGAAAGTGAAGGAAATTAAGAAGCAGTTTAGGGTGAAGGGGTAGAAAGGGGAGACATCAGACTGTCAGACAACAGACATCAGAAAAATGCAGGGATTTTCAGGTGCGGTACGCAAAAGACATTATATTGTAATGGTTTGTCCTTTTGTCTCTTATAAAAGACAAAGTAGAAGTTGCTTGACTTTTGTGCTAAAACGTGATAGTATATATGCATAAATTGTTCTTTTACATCTGAGCAGAAAAAGTAGTCGCAGCGATATGTATTCACACATAGGTCCGTCCTATGTCCCCGGAGGCAAGACCTCCAGGGAAATGTCCCTTGGGAGATGGAGGGATGGAGAATATATATCGCTGTGACTACAGTAGTCCCGGTTCCTTAACTCACGGACAGTGAGAAACCAATGAGCGAACAGCTCAAGGAGAAGATAATGAAATATGGCGAACTCACCCTCGGACAAGTGGAAGCAGTGGTTAACAAACTCGGCGGCATGGAGGGGATTCAACGTCTCCTGTCTGGCGAGCTGGTTATTTCTGCAACTGCAAAAGTCTGGCAGACGTGGAAAACAGTGAAACTCGGTACTGGTCTCAAGACTGCTGATGACTTCCGTAAAGCGGTCAAGAAAGCAGGTATGAAGGTCAGTAACTGGGGTAGTGATATCCTCGGCAAGCCTGCCTTCACAGTATCTACCGAAGAAATGGAAATCGAGCTGGTACTCACCTCTGTTGCCGAACTCGGCTTCAAGGATGGTGCAACCCGCAAAGACATTTACGTCCGTGCTCAGGAACTTGGACTCGATTTGTGTCCTACCGAAGTTGGTCCGCAACTGCGTTTGCAGTACAAAGACCAGCCAAAAGGCGAATGGCTTGTCATAGCGATGGAGCCAGTCACTGACTCGGACAGCGGCCTCCGCTTGTTCTATGTTGCACACGGTGACGGCGAGCTCTGGCTCACCCCCTCCACGGCTTTCCTGACCGTGTCTGGCACAGCTTCTCTCGTTTTGTCTTCCGTCGTCGCAAGTTGGCACTTTGAACTCAAGTCACTGAGAACTTTTAGTTCCTTTGACCTTCGCCCTAATGGCCTTGTACAATTTGTACAAGGCCATTACTTTTTATATACTACACACTGAAAGTAGGTTAATGAATGCACGATCACGGTTTTGCATCGCCGAAATCAGTATCCATATGTTCAGAATATATGCGACCAAGGTTTCATATAGCGTAATGTATGTAGACACTTCAAAAATGAAGTTACTTGGTATAGGGTGTTAGAGCATTATGATGCTGTATAAAATTCAACCCTAAGATTTTTTCAAGGGGTGGTGGAACGGAGGACATCCTATATAAACTGACTCGGACAGCAACCTCAACTTGTTCAATGTTGAACACGATGACGGCGAGCTCTGGCTCAACGCCAACAACGGCAATCCTGACAATGTCTGGAACAGCGACACTCGTTTTGTCTTCCGTCGTCGCAACTCACTTCATTTCTAAAGGCCGACACACCGTGTCGGCCTTTAGTTTTTCTTTTCCACTATTTGCTTTGTGAGTTGTCCATGCCAGCCACCGAGCATTCTTCCAATTTCAGCAGTCTTTTCAGAAAGTGCGATATATTTTTTCGTATCAAGTGACTTTGTTTCAAAGAGAATAAGGAGGAAGATGTTGGAGGTGTCTAACTTCCTCATGGCGATACGTACAAAAGGTAACTTCTCTTCTTTTGACAGGAAGGTTGCAACGGTGAGGGACTCAATAAGGTCTACGAGCAGTGTGTCTACTTTTGTGCCGAGGGAGTGGCGGGGAACTTTTGGGAGCGTGGTGTGGATATCATGCCAGAGTTTGTAGAGTTCTTTTGTTTTCTCTAACAGGGGAAGCAGTTTTGCTGTAGCCCTTTGCAAAACTGCTCGGGGGGGGTAGCATTATTGAGATGCGAAAGTTCATTCATATCTACGATGATATCATCTCAACTGAGAATCTCTTATATGCATGGCAAGAGTTCGAACGAGGAAAGAAAAAGAAGAGTGATGTGATGGAGTACAAGAGATACCTAATGACGAATATCATTAATCTCCATAATAGCTTGAAAGAGAGAACATATACACACGGACCATACCAGCACTTCATCATCTGCGACCCAAAACGTCGTGACATCCACAAAGCAAGTGTGCGAGATAGATTACTGCATCATGCTATCTATCGGAAGCTCTATCCATTCTTTGACAGTGCCTTTATCGCAGACTCGTATTCGTGTCGTGATAACAAAGGGACTCATAGAGCGCTCCGACGGTTCGACACCTTCGCACGAAAGGTAGGAAGGAATCATACGAGAACTGTATGGGTGCTGAAGTGTGACATACGGAAGTTCTTCGCGAGTGTGGATCATGTTGTCCTACTTGAGATTTTGAAGGAGAGAATACAGGATGAGGATGTGCTTAAACTTCTGGAAAATCTTGTTGGGAGTTTTGAAACTGGTGATCTTGTATTTTCTGAAAACTTAAAACTGAGAACTAAAAACCGCACCAGAGGCCTACCACTCGGAAACCTAACTTCGCAACTTCTTGTGAACATATACATGAATGAGTTCGATCAGTATGTAAAACACAAACTGAAAACTAAATACTACATTAGGTATGCGGATGATTTCGTGTTTATGTCACATGACAAAAGTGAAATAGAAGCGGTATGTGAGAAAAGCGAAGCTTTTCTCACATACAGACTCAAGCTCTCACTTCACCCCAACAAAGTCTTCCTTACCACACTTACCTCTGGCGTAGACTTCCTTGGGTGGGCACACTTTCCATATCATAAAGTACTGCGTACTGTAACGAAGAAGCGAATGATGAGAAAGGTGTACGAGAAGAATATGGCGAGTTATGTCGGACTGCTCTACCATGGGAATGCTTGGCGGCTACAGGAGGAGATTAGAAGTATTGATTTTGGTATGAAGATCTAAAAACAGTTGTATTGACATTGTATATACGTTGTCATACACTTGGATTATGACAACAACATTGAGTATTAGAATACAAGAGAAGACAAAGAAGGAGGCGAGGAAGACGCTGGCTGCTCTTGGGCTTGATTTATCGAGTGCTGTGAACATGTTCCTTAATCAGGTGGTGATAGAGCAAGGGATACCGTTTAAACCGTCGAGAGTGTCTACTAAAGAAGAAAGAGAGAAGATCAGGGCAAAATGGGATAAGCAAGTGAAGGAAGTAATGAAGACAAAGGGATACAAAAGTGTTGATGAGTTGTTCAAAGTTTTGGACTTACATGCAACTGTACAAAATTAAAACTGAGAGGAGATTTGAAAAGTCTATAGAAAGGCTTAAAAAAGCTGGACTGAGGCAAAAGCAGGTAGATGGGTTGTATGCTGTAATTGGATCTTTGGCACAAGGTGAGAGGCTTGGTGCTGGATATCGAGACCATAAGTTACGGGGTGAGTACGAAGGATATAGGGAATGCCATATACAAGGGGACCTGCTTTTGGTGTACAAAATAGAAAAGAAAGAGTTTAGTCCTTTTGCTTATTGATATTGGGTCGCATTCGTATTTGTTTTAAGGTTTTTTGAAGTTGGTAGATGGTGTATACTTTTTAGATGAAAGAGACTGATGAATTTTTTAAAAACTTACATCGAGCACTTGAAGCAAGCGGCGCAAATGAACTCTCGGAAGAAGAGCAGAAAAAAGTTATTGGAAAACTTTTAACTGACGGTATTCCTGAGATTCCTTTTGAAGACTTATCAGATGAAGACAAAGCTATTGAGATGGTTGGAGATGCGATTTTAGAAAAGAAAGACACGAAGTTCAAAGAGGGAATTGGCCACGCTCTTATGTTTAATAAAAGTTGTGAGCAAGCATATGAGGCGCTTGGTGACAGGGAAGATGACAGCAACATATCAATAGCATTCTATAAGATGGGGATGGATATTGGGTTGGGAAAGTATCTCACTACAGAAGATGGTGACAAAAAAGTTCCTGTCGGGATGTTTTATGGATACTTTGAAACAAGATCGACCATGAGGTGTATGTACCAGTATGCTGAGTGTCTTTTTGCAAGAGAGGACAATGTAGAGGCGATGGACGTGTATGAAGAAATAGTTCGTCTTAATGAGAGTGATAATATGGGGGCGCGTTTCGTCCTTCTCCACTTATGCATTAGGAATGACGAAAAGGAGAAGTTTAAAAAATATGTAGAGTTGTTTAAAGATGATTGCTCATGTCAGGTTCTTTATGCACAAGCTCTTTTTGCTTTTAAATACCAGAAAGATAGTGTGAAGGAACTGAATAAAGTTAAGAAGTTGGCACTTGAGGCAAATAAACATGTTCCAAAAGTTTTTGAGATAGGAGAGGAGTCAGATGCGTACCAGTCTTACTATACTCCAGGCGGTGAAGATGAGGCGGAAATGTATTTTGATTACTTTGAAGAGTTTTGGGATGATGTGGAAGGTGCGACAGATTGGATGATCTCTTGGAATTAGAAGGTGTAAATAATGAAAAAACTTTTTATACTTTCGGGTGGGGTGGGGAGCGAGAGGGAGGTTTCTCTTCTATCGGGGAGGAATGTTGTTGATACTCTTCGTAGTGAAGGGGTTGTGTGTGAAGAGATTATTGTAGAGAAGGATAAAAGTTTTAGATATCAAGGTATGGTGATGAGTGAGGAAGAGGGTTTGGAGCTCTTACAAAAAGAAAATGCACTTGTGTTTCAACTTATACATGGTACGTATGGAGAAGACGGGGAACTGATTGGAGAGTTGAAGGAGAGAGGCATCTCGTATATTGGATCATCTAAGGATGTGCTGGCACTGACTATCAATAAATACGAGACGGAAAAGGTTTTGAGAGAAAATAATATCATAACGACTCAGTCAGTGCTTGTTGAGCGTATGACTAGTGTACCTACTGAGATACTTTTCCCTGTTATTGTGAAACCTAACACAGAAGGGTCGAGTGTGGGTGTGGTAAAGGTGAATAATCAAGGTGAGTTACAGGAAGCGGTTAGAGTTTCTTTGGAAATACATAAAGAAGTTCTCGTGCAGGAGTGTGTAGAAGGGAGAGAATTTAGTTGTGGCGTTCTTGAGATAGATGGTGAGATTACAGCACTTCCTGTGACTGAGGTAATTTTAACAAAAGGGGAAATGTTTGATTATGAAGCAAAATATACAGTTGGTGGATGTAAAGAGATAACTCCTGCAGAGGTGGATGAAGTAATGACAAAAAGAATACAGGAAGTAGCTCTTAGAACCCACATTGTTACAGGTTGTAAGGATATTTCTAGAACAGATATGATAGTGCGAGGTGATGGCAAGGCAGGAGAGATTGTAGTGCTTGAGATAAACACAGTCCCTGGGATGACCAGGACGAGTTTTATTCCAGAAGAGATGAGGGTGGCAGGGTATACACTCTCGCAGTTTGTTGTAGGGATGATGGAAAAGTATTCGTAAACGTTTTCTACATATTTCAAGCTCAAGCCCACGGCCATAATCTAACAGCTAGAGACTGTTTAATGTATACTCATCACTACATGAAAGATACATTTCTAATTGATAAGTTACATCCGTTAACAAGGATGCTTTTGGAGAAAAGAGGAGTGAAAGGGGAGAAAGAGGTGGAGGAGTTTCTCTTTCCTTCGTATGAGAGGGATGTGCGGGATCCTTTTGGAATATATGGAATGGAGAAGGCAGTGGAGAGGATCGTGGAAGCGATACGAAGTGGCGAGAAAATAGCGGTGTATAGCGATTATGACTGTGACGGCGTACCGGGGGGAGTTTTGTTGCGAGAGTTTTTCGATACGATTGGATATCCAGTCGAGATGTATATTCCGCATAGACATAATGAAGGGTATGGAGTACATAACCATGCGATAGATAGGTTGAAAGAAAAAGGGGTGATGCTTGTTATTACCGTTGACTCGGGGATTACAAATATCGAAGAGGTGGCGTATGCTAAGAGCGTCGGGGTGGATTTTATTGTGACAGATCATCATTTACCGATAACAAGAGAGAGGACAGACAACAGAGAACAGACAGAAGATGATACAGATACAAAGATGAGGAAAAATAAGAAGGGGAACTTAGAACTAAAACCTGAAAACTTAAAACTGACTCAAGTTGTTCCTGATGCGGTGGCTGTAATTAATTCTAAGCAGGATGTATGTACGTATCATGATGACATGCTCTGTGGATGTGCTGTTGCGTGGAAACTCTCCTGTGCAGTTTTGGCGGCGCGGAGCGGCGCCAAAACTG
>JAYTIW010000054.1:0-3941 GCA_043731575.1 Minisyncoccota bacterium
ATAAGGGAAGATTTTTGAGGAAAAACATAAAGTTGAGGAAGAAGTCGTACTATCGTACGACGACTAGCGAAACTTCTTATGTTTTTACCAAAAATATACCCTTAGATAAGGTGTAGACATTTTCTTTTTGAGAAAATGTTATGTATTTCTTTGATTTATTTTGAGATGGGTTCTAGTAGTCTCTCAAGTGATAGTCGTATCTATGTTGGTAAAGTTCAGACCATAGTCGTAGGTACATAATTCGGTACCCTTCACTACTTGGGTGAAGTCCATCTCGTGAAAAGAAATTAGGAGGACACTTCTCACCTTCAAGAAAAATATCAACAGCATGGATATTGTATTCTGTGGCAATTCTTCTATAAATTTCGTTAATAAGCCTTGTACGTTTCAAAATAAGATGTCGTACAAAAAAAGGAAATACTGGTCCTGATTCACTGTTGTTATAAATAATGAGAACTACATTATTTCCAGTTATTTCTTTAGCTTTTACAACTGCTAGTCGTAGATCCCTCTCCACCTTCTTAAGGTTAGTAAGTTTCCATGTATCATTTCCTCCTGAACTAATAATTGTGAGGTTATAATTTCTGTCGTGAACTTTTTCTAATTGATGCAGGAGGTTATTCGTTACTGAACCATTGACCGCATAGTTGTTAACTTCTACATGAGGGAAGTCATGAGCAAAGCGCCCCGTTAAAGTATCCTCGACTCTGTCTGCTCCTGCCCCATACCCAGTACTATCCCCAAGAACTAGAATACGCTTTTCTTTACCTTCATTTAAAACTCGAGGCCGCTCTGTTGTAATTTTTGCAAGCCTTCGGTTAGTAATTCCGTTTAAGATCACCATTTTGATTTGGTTTATAAATGAAAGAGCTAACAGTGTCAAAATGAGCCATACATACATTGCAGTTTGGTGGTTCGCTAGGTACTCCAAAACTTTTTCCAGTTGAGGTCCAGTAAAAACATGAAGTATTTTCATGCCAGTTGGACTATTAAAAAAATCAAACATTACAGTAACAACTTTTTCCATGATTGCAGAATATTTCTATTTCATTCTAGTATATACGAAAATTACGAATCAGGTAGAAAGTCTTCTTTCATAGTCTAAGTTAGTTATGAATGAGGGTTATGCAAGAAGTCTAATCTTAGTATGTACGAGTTTATTTTTTTCTGGTATTATAAGTATATAAAAGCAATGAAGGAACTAATCACTCCTTGGCTTTGGGAAGAACCCCGTCCCCAATTTTGAACACTGGAACCAAGATTAGGGATGGGAAGTAGAGCCCAACTAAATGAGCCCGAGCAGTAATCTGCTTTAGGGGAAATACAAGGTGGTACCACGGTTATCAAAATCGTCCTTGGAAAAAAGTTTTCATACAAAGACTTTTTTCCTTGGACGATTTTTTAATTATTAACACAAGCTATGAACCCACATCAATCCCCAAAAACTACTGTGCCTCACGAAGCTGATAAGCGAAGTGGAATTAACGAAAAAGAACAAGAGACTCTCAGATTTTGGGAAGACAACAAGATTTTTGAGAAGTCAGTTCTGATGCCCTCTGGAGAGAGTCCACGTGGTGACTTTTCGTTTTATGACGGGCCTCCTTTTGCAACAGGGCTTCCTCACTATGGGCATATCTTGGCTGGAACTATTAAGGATGCAATTCCTCGTTATCAGACAATGAAAGGTAACTCTGTTCGTCGTGTGTGGGGGTGGGATTGTCACGGGCTTCCGATAGAGAACTTGATAGAGAAGAAGCTTGGGCTAAAAAGTAAAAAGGATATCGAAGATTTTGGAATTGATATGTTCAACCGTGATGCAAACGACAGTGTTCTCGCATATGAAGCTGAATGGAAGAATATAATCCCGAGACTTGGGCGATGGGTCGACATGGAACATGCGTACAAGACTATGGATGCCACCTACACCGAAAGTATTTGGTGGGCATGGAAGACGCTTTATGAGAAGAATCTTGCCTATGAGGGGAGTAAGATGATGCACATCTGCCCGCGGTGCGAAACTCCGCTTGCCCAGAGTGAGATTGGGCTTGAGTATCATGATGTGACGGATCTTTCTGTGACAGCTAAGTTTGAACTGGTAGATGAGCTGGGGACGTTTGTGCTCGCGTGGACAACTACTCCATGGACACTTCCGGGGAATACTGCGCTTGCTGTACATAAAGATATTGAGTATGTGGTTATTAATAACGTTGAAGGAGAAGGCGATGCAAAATTTATCCTAGCAAGAAGTAGGGTTGAAGATACATTTAAAGGAAAAACATATACTATTAAAAGTGGCATTGATCCTCAGACAGGATTGATTGGAAAATCTTACAAACCAGTATTTCCATATTTTGAAAATATTGATATTGAGAATAAAGAAAATATCTTTAGAATTTGGCACGCGGACTTTGTTACTGATGATGCTGGTACTGGTATTGCCCATGAAGCCCCAGCATTCGGAGCTGACGATATGGAACTCGCGAAAGCGAATAATATTCCGATTATTAAGCATGTGAAGATGGACGGAACATTTGTTCCCGAGGTTATTGATTTTGCAGGAATGAAAGTTAAGATGGTAGGGGATACGCAATCAGCGGACATCGAAATCATTAAGTACCTTGCGTATAACGGGAAACTCTTTGAGAAACATAAAATTATCCACTCTTACCCACTATGCTGGAGGTGTAAAACCCCACTTCTTAACTATGCAACAAGTAGTTGGTTTGTTGATGTGCCAAAGATAAAAGAAAAACTAATCGCAGAGAATAAGAAGATCGGCTGGACACCAGAGCATATACGAGATGGTCGCTTCGGTAAGTGGTTAGAAGGTGCTCGTGAGTGGGCGGTATCTCGCACACGTTATTGGGGGGCACCACTTCCTGTATGGAAGAATGCCGAAGGTGAAGTAAAAGTTATAGGTTCTCTCACTGAGCTTGCGAAACTTCGCACCGATAAACCTAAGAACACTTATTACGTGATGCGTCACGGTGAAGCATGGAGTAATGTGAATAATATTTTGGACAAAGGAACAAATAAAGACAATCACTTAACAGAAAAAGGTATACAGCAAGCACAAGATTCTGCCCACGCTTTAGAAGACAAGAAGATAGATATGGTGGTTGCTTCTCCTGTCCTTCGCGGTAAAGAAACAGCACAGATTGCTGCAGAGGTTCTTCAAGTGCCACTTTCATTTGATGAGCGATTTTCCGAGTATGATATGGGGATTTTTGACGGGAAGTCTCGAGAGGACTACTTTAGCTCTCTTGAAGGAGCATTTGTTGCATACGACACACGAGTGGAAGGCGGAGAAACTCACGAAGAGATGATGCATCGTGTGCTTGCGGCAGTCTGTGATTTAGAAAAAAACTATGAAGGTAAGACAATTCTTATCGTTACTCACGGAGGTCCTGCTCGTATGTTATTCGCAGGAGCTTCTCTCACAACAGAAGAAGCATTAATACGAGATGATGAACATGAAGGGGCAACACTGTACCCAAAGAATGCCGAGGTTAGAAAGCTTGAGTTACTTCTTGTACCACGAGATGAAACGGGTGCAATTAACCTTCATCGGCCATACATCGATGAAGTAAAGCTTACAATAGATGGGAAAGAGTACACTCGTATACAAGATGTGTTTGATTGTTGGTTTGAATCTGGCTCAATGCCGTTTGCACAGCTTCACTATCCATTCGAAAACAAAGTGATTTTTGATAAAAATTATCCAGCACAATTTATTGCCGAAGGAATGGATCAGACAAGAGGATGGTTCTACTCACTTATTAATCTTGGTGTAGGGTTGTTCGACAAAGCTCCATATGAACATGTTATTGTGAACGGGCTTGTACTTGCGTCTTCTGGGGTTAAGCTCTCAAAGAGTGAGAAGAATTATACTGACCCAATGGAACTTGTAGAAAAGTATGGAGCAGACGCGATGCGTTACG
>JAYTIW010000055.1:0-9878 GCA_043731575.1 Minisyncoccota bacterium
TAACGGCTAACATTTTGGTTTTGGGTACCAAAGACTCAGGGTTCGAATCCCTGCCCTCCGACAAATACTAAAAAGAGCGACCCTATGTTGCTCTTTTTAGTATTTGTCGGAGTGCAGCACATGAACTGCTTCATGTGTGTAGGGATTCGAAGCGCGCAGCTTTATTTTTGTAGCAACAAAAATAGCGAGCGGTGGCCTGCGAAACTTTTTTGTGACGACAAAAAAGTATTTGTGGGAGAAATTCCCTGCACAGTATTGCATAATCCCTACCTCCCCACTTCCATCAACTCCTCCTCCGAAAATAGCTCAAACGAAGCAGCTAAAGACTTTGCGAGAGCTTCGGATATAACCCTGAAGTTCTCAAAAGAAATCTTCGCATCAAGAATTGGGTCGGTGGAGCCAGCAAAACACAAGCTGCCGATCAACCCACGCTCATCTGAGATAATAGGGGAGACGACCACAAACTTTTGCTTCGGATTTCTGTCGTTATCTTCTAGGCTGAGATATTTTGTTTGCCTTTCATTCACAGCAAGGATAATTTGAGCTGGACTTTCTGCATCGAGATAATCATACTTTTTTGCGGAACTTAACAAAGACTCGTCGCCTTGAGATCTGAACAGGGGGTTCTTCGTCAAAGCATTTTTACCCTCATGCTCTGTCAAAAAGTACACTTGAATATTTGCTTTTATTCCCATAACAGAAAACATCTTGGACGTTAGATCCATCTGACTTTTAATAATTTGAGTTACATTTTTGTTATTCATATGTTTGTTTTTTATAAAAAAGAGAAGGGCTGTCCCTTCTCTATTTGTGCCAAAACGGCTAATTATTTAATCTCCCCAATGTTTTTTATAGTCAAACTCTGGTTTTGAACGTTTGATTCTTTCTGCTTGAATCTCGGTCAAGTATTCCTCATCCAAGTGACCAAAAGTATCAGCAAGATACAGGAACCCTTTGCAGTGCCCACAAATTGCGAAATACTTTGTGCCTGCATCACGTGGACCACGACCTCCGCTTGCTGGAAGATCGTAGTCTGCCCAATTAACATCTTTCTCATCCACAAGAAGAAGTGCTCCACAAGCTTCGTTATTACAGTAATAGGGGAGGCGTTTGCATGTAACTTCTGCTTGAAAATGAGCACGAGGATCAATCCGTACTTTAATATTCTCTTCTGGGGTTTTCAAAACTTTCATAATAACTCCTTTGTTTAAGATTTAACAGAACAATGTTTTACAAGTATGTCAACTCGTAAATACTTGCTCATTATACATCTGAAAAAGTGTCTTTTTATAAAGTGTACTAAATAAAGTACACTTACATAGTTTTTATTACATTTAAACTTTATTTTATAGTTGTTTTTTACGTTTAAAGGTTGTACTATACTAGTACAGATGAGTATTTTTACTGACAAAAAAGAAGAGGGTGTTTATAAAGCGCTACTGGTTGCGGGAGAGTCAAGTGTGGTTGCGCTTGCCAAGAAGACGAAGATTCATCGACCAAATTTATACAAGATGCTGAGCAATCTTATGGAAGAGGGGCTCGTTGAGACTGCTACACTTGGAAAGAGAATGCTTTATAAGACTACATCTCGAGAAGTTTTGGAAAAGAAGATTGCGGATGCGAAAAAAGCTGCCGAGGAAGATGCCCGCTCGCTACTTTCGCTTGCAAATGAGACACAGACGGTGACTAACATAGACACACGAGAGGGCATTGTCGCTCTTTTTAATGAAATGGCTGAGGTGACAGGGGAAAGAGGCGACTACTACTCCTTCACAACGAGGACGGACAAGGTAGACTTGGAAAAATACTTTTCCGACACGTTTAGAAATACGAGAGACCGTAAAGATTTGTGGAGTCATGTTCTTACTGATAAGCCGATAGACATGAAGAAGGGGGTACGATTTAACCTAGAAATAAAACAGGTTGACACAACAAGCTTAGAGCAAGACTGCCTTTGGGTCATGTATGGGGATAAGTACGCTTTTGTGGACTTTACGACAGAGAGTGGCTACATTGTGAAGAACAAGAAGCTGGCGAAATTCCAAAGAGATATATTTAAGTTTTATTATAATAAAGCTTGAAGTAAAAGCCCCTAGAAAAATAATTCAAAATATAGTAGTATATACTCTATAAACAAGGAACAAACACATGCGGTGTTGGTTTAGTGGTAGAATGCGGGCCTTCCAAGCCTGAGACGAGAGTTCGATTCTCTCACGCCGCACAAAATGAATACAAAAGAACGAAGTTAATACTTCGTTCTTTTGTATTCATTTGAAGGTGTGAAGCAACAGTGCTCAAGCACTGTTGAGGGAGAATCGAAGCGAAACGTCGGTCTACGAAATTGTAACAAAAGAAGTTGAACCCCTGACTTATTTCGTTACAATTTTGTCGACGTTTCTTTAGGTCAAAACTTTGAGACTTTTCATGAGTGCGTAGCCCGAAATGAAAAGTCCAAAGTAATGACAGATTCTCTTAACTTTTGAAGCGAGTTGTGGCAGTGCCCAATTCTTAGCTCAAAACAATTTCCATCCAATATAATAACCTTCGAGTAAACAAAACCCCTAGATCTTTCCTTCCCAAGCTCTTTATCGACAAGTGTGCTGTGCCATATGGGGTTGTGCCTTCCTTGTGTTTTTTCTTATCGTTCCTCGTATCGCAGTATGTCTTTTGAAATTGAAGCGTTGAGAGTCCCGTTACACTTCGCCAATAACTCAATAATTCTTTCTCATCACTGTTCGGGTACGTGTGGATACGCAGAAACATATGACTCTTTGGGATAAGAGAAACCTCATGAAACCATCTCATCATGAGCACTATGACTCGAGGATCTGCATTAACAACTCTCACTTGAACGATAGACTTTGATCCTTCCCCGATGTAAATGCCGAGACCGAGCATAAAGAGATCTCGTTGTGACATCTTCCCAATATCTTTCTTGGCTAAAATATGCGCCTCCGAAACTGACCCTTGCTTGATTTTATTCTTTGCCAGTGAAGAAGCTGCTCTTGCTTTACCTAGCAAAAGAACGGTCTGTGCATTCGGTGTGTAAGAAATATCTCTTAACCAATTACTTAGTGTGCTCTTTGAAACTAAAGTAATTTTTTGTATGTGTGAGTAAGAATAACCGTCTCTCCGCAACTGTATAGCTTTTTCTTGAGTAGACTTTTTCATGTATACAGTATACACGGAAGTATCTAGAAGTTCTGCTTTACTATATCAACCCTAGTGCTACACTATAGTTACTAATCTATGCAAGTAGACTACAACAACTCACCAAAAGAAGAACTAGATACTTTAGGCACACAAGAACGAGAAGTTATTGATGATCTTATTCTTCAAAATAAAACCCTTGAGGCTCTTATCAAAGGACTTTTGGAGGATATTGAAACTTTTAAAAAAGATGGCAGCAGCACCTCAGATATTGTACGATTTACTATGCAACTCAACATTATGAGAGATAAAAAAGTACGGAATCTTGCAGCTATCAATAAGATAATTAAAGAAGGGATTAGACTACCCTCTACAAACAACCATGAGTGAAGAAGATATCCATAAAAAGTGGGTAGGGGGCATCTGCGTCCACGATAATAAAGTCTTGTTAATTCATAGAATAAATAATGAGATTAATTTTACTAAAGAATATTATGTATTTCCTGGAAAAGATGTCCTCGAGGACGAAACTTTGGAAATAGCTTTAAAGAAGGCTTTTATGGATATTTCAGTGACCGTGCAACTTGGAGACTTATTTTACTCAAAAGAAGAAGACTTTGAAGACCAAGAGTATTATTATACCTGTCTGTACCTACTTGGTGATCCTGCTGTTGCCTCTTTAAGTGATCAGGCTAAAGAAATGCAGAGAGGGAAACAAACATACACACCTGTTTGGATCAAGCTTTCTGAAATAGAAGACTTGATCATTTATCCTGAATCTGTGAAAATATCTATCCTGGAAAACTTAATAAAAAACTAGACTTCTTAACCCCTGGTAGTATACTTTATACTATGATTATGGAATCTAATCCTCAAAATTCTAATAAGAAAAATCTCACTCCAGAAGAACAAAAAAAAATGGATAAGAAGGTGCGTATAAAAGAATTTGGCATGTTGAGATCTCACATGAATAAATCTGGACTTCCAAAAACTTCCTTTTCACTACAAAAACCCCTTCAAGAATTAGTACAACAAAAACCAACGGAGAGCACACTGATTGACAATGACTCTTTGCCTGAATACAAACAGGAAGACTGGAAAGATTTTCTTGATGAGCCTTTCTATTCGTCAAAAGAATTAAGTCCGGAACTTATTGAAGAAGGTTTAAAATATAAAGACCAAGCACGTAACAAAGCTAGTGACTACCAAGGCCCGACACCCGAGGAGCTTATTCGTAGAAATATTCTTATCAAGTCAATACAAATGGATCAAGATTTTATTACGAGTAAAAAAATCTTTATCCAAGAACTCATTAAGCAAGGCGACCCAAAATCTCTCGAAGAAGTAGCTCAACTAAGGAAAGAGGTTGAGCAATTAGAGGCTCAATTATTAGTGGATAGAAAAAAAGTAAAAGAAAGTATTATTTCTGTAATAGATGAGCTCGAAGAAACTGCTCCCGGCCTTAAGGAAGAATTAGCTAGGGAGCAAAAAACACTTGAAGCAATCGATGCTACCCGAAAGGAGAGGGACTTAATCCCTTAAACTGCTTAACATTTCAGGTTTATTCTAAAATACGAATAACTTGACATTTATTACTATTTATGATATAGTAATAAATGAATTGTACTATGTTCAAATAACCAATTAGGTAGGAGTCTTATTGTGTCTACTCACCCCCCACCAAACGGGGGTGATAAACCCCTTGGAAGACAGACAGCTGCGAGCAAGAATTTTGTGGAAGCGTTTGTGCTTTTTACGAAATATTCTACTCAAAAAGTAGAACTCATCACAATGATGAGTCGATGCAATGAGGGACTTTGCAAAGAGCTCCTCAAAAAACAGATTGAGGGTCACAGCAAGTATATTGCTGAAGCCAGTAAATATTTTGAGATAGTTGCCTCAAAAAAGGTAATCAGTAAGGATTCGACATGAACACCTTAACAGAGCTTAAGACTAAAATTGAGTTCCGGAAAACCTGCATACTCAATGCGTATGGAGAGTGTCTTGTTTGTCTAGAAGTAGAGCTCACAGAGATTCTTCATCGTAAGGATCTCAACCATGAGAACCGGATTTACATTGAAAAAAATCTTCTAAAAACCAGAGAAAGGCTCGAGGAAACTCACACAGAAGTCTCCTCCCTCCTTAAGGTGGTTGAACGAGCTGTAACAAAAAGGGGTATGTCTGTTGTATAAACCACATTCAGACGACTAGGGCGCAACAACTTACTTGTTGCGCTTTTTTATTTTAAAGAATACATAACTGTTTACTTATTTTTTTTAGAGTTATATACTAAATAGTATATGAACCTAGAACATAAGCTAAGCAGTGCGCAACCTACTAATGTGGAGACTTCAAGAGAGATCCAAGACAACCAATCTGCAGCCCTTTTGAGAGTTGAGGCAAAGATCATTATGCAGGACCTTGCCAAAGAAACAGACCCTAACTCAGATAACGTAAAAAAACTAAAAGCGCGACTAATTGAGATTCAGAACATTGAAGCACAAAAGGATGCTCAATATAATGTCATAAATCTTACTGATGTCCTAAATAATGAGGATGGTGGGTGGAATACTGCAGGTGCTACAGGAGGAAGTGTGAAAAAAGACTTTGGCCAATTAGGGGAAGGGAAGTACGGTCAAAATAGATAAACTAAGCAATAAAAAAAACAAAACCGGTTGCGTAAGCAACCGGTTTTGTATTGTGTCTGATAACGATTAATCTTGTATAACCATCACAACAACAATGAATTCGGAGTTAATTACTTAACTGCATCCTTAAGCGCCTTAGCAGCTGAGAACTTAGGAACCTTAGTAGCTGAAACATGTACTGTCTCGCCTGTCTTTGGGTTACGAGCCTCACGAGCTTTACGGAGCTTTACTGTGAACTTTCCTACACCAGCAATTGCTACCTCATCTCCTTTTGAGAGAGTTTTAACAATAGATCCGAAAACTGTTTCAACTACTTCTTCTGCTTGTACCTTTGTTGAGCCGAGCACAGCGTGTACTGCTTCAACGAGTCCTGCTTTGTTCATAGAGTTTGATGTTATTGAAATCGTGTTTTCCTAGGATCACGATATCAAAAAATAAATTTATTAATCTCCTCGTATGCTTATCGCAAACGATAGGATAAAATAAGTATATAACTCACAGGTTTTTTCGCAAGTCATAAAACAATTAAAATAAAATATGTCAAGTCATATCCGGGGTAAGAGAAAACGACTCAGTAAGAGTCGTTTTTATTTTACGGGTATAAGATTGGAAGAATGACTTCTTTCCAATCGGACCATTTGGTGATGCGTTTGCGGTTGATGTGTTTGTTATATGGGCGATCGTGATATATGTGCACCCATGATGGGGTTTGTACCCCTATAATCTCTGGCTTGTCGTCAATTAAAACATCTCCATGCACAAGCGTCTTGTCCCGTGTGAGAATCATCTTATCAGTCCACTTTCTCCCAAGATAGCGAGCAATCCAGGTGTGTTTCTCTCCAACCGAAGTACTGCTCTTGTAGAACTTCTTGGGTGTTGTACAAATGAACACTTCAAACCGTGGATCAGCCGCTATCTCACCAAAAGCGTCGATAACTCCAGGAAAGGGTTTCAAATCCTTGAAGAACCCTTCTTCATCAGCGATCTCTTCGACTTGCTTTTGGTATTCCTTTGGAAAGATCTTTTCTGTGTTGAAGTATGCAACTTCGTATGAATGGTATAGTGGCAGCCCGAAGCGCTCATGCGCAAGACAAAGCAGCTTCTCGTCATACTGACACATGACACCATCCATATCAAAGAGGATAATTTTTGATTCCATGTCGTTCTCCTTTACTGTTAATGAACTTATTTCCTGTGTTCATACTAATACGGAGAAAACATTCGCGATGAGAAATGTATTAAATGTGTATATATGTATATACACATTATGTAAAACTACTATATAATAATGTATATACTGTAAACTAACTATGACAAAAAAGACTCTTATCGCCACCCTCATGGCTATCGGACTTACAGAGGAGGAATCGAAGCTTTATATTTTCCTTACCGAACATGGGGCAAACAATGTTTCCGAAATAGCGCGCTTCCTCTCTCTTTCACGCGTCACTTCGTATAACCTCATTAGAAACCTGATTAAGAAACAATGTATCACACAAACAAAACAACATAAGCGATTACTCTACCAAGCACATGATCCTGAAATACTCCTTGCTCGCTTCGAACAACTGTTCAAAGAGGGAACACGTGAGCTATCATTACTCTCCGCTACCAACCGTCGGAAATTCTTCGTGCCAGAAATAAAAATATATGCAGGAGAAGATGAACTCCCAAAGATTTACGATGATGTGGGTGTGACGTTACCACAAGGTGGAACCTACTTTCGCTATACATCACGAGTTAAAGATAGTGTGCGGTCACCCCTCTACTCCAGACTTCGAGTAGAAAAAGAATTAGAGCGACTGGTTATCACAAGTGAACAGAAAGCATCTGGAAAGAAAAAGGATGCCAATCGTTTCATTAAGACGGTACCGAAAGATTTTTCCTTCGATGATGATGTGACCGTACTTATCTATGGAAGTAAAGTCGCTCATATTGATTTTAATTCCAACATGGGGATCGTTATCGAATCAAAGACCCTCGCAACATTCCAGCAAAAGCTTTTCAAACTACTTTGGAAAAAACTCTGATCCTCATTTTTAATGTGGATAACTTATTATCTGAGAGTCGTGTTTAGCTACACGGCAATAGAAAAGAGAGCTCGCTTCGTGGGCACTCATTTTTTACTTTCTACTCCTTGAAACAACTAAATAGGTGCCGAGAAATGATCCTATAACAAGTGGAATAAGGTAGTAATAATTTTGTGTATATGAAATAACCGTAAATGCAGTGAGAGTATGAATGAGTGAGCCAAACGTAGCTGATTGTAATGCTTTTTTCTCAGTAACACGAATTGTATATAGTGCGTACAGTGCATCAATACAGAGCGTTGCGAAAAATACGGAGATAAAAATGAGAGGGGACATGGTAAAGAGTACACCAAAAGGGTGGACACCTTCGGTGTCCACCCTTTTATTCTCAAATAAATTTTCTCAAAATACCCGTTAATTCAAAATCACTTTAGATGCGAGGCGAGAAAAGTTTTTGCAACCAAAATGTACAAGTGGTACATTGCGGGCGCAAAAACTTTTCTCAACGAAGCAGATGAAGTGAATTTGAACTAACGTGCGAACTCTATAGAACGAGACTCACGTATCACGTGGATTTTTATTTCCCCTGGAAAACGAAGCTCTTGTTCCACACGTAGCGCGATGTTGCGCGCCAAGTCTCGTGCCTCAAGATCGTTCACAAGGAGAGGGGAGACGAATATTCGTATCTCACGTCCAGCTTGTAGCGCATACACCCTCTCAATGCCAGAAAATGACATCGCAAGAGCCTCCAAGTCTTCAAGACGCTTAATGTAACGATCAACAGTATCCCGACGTGCCCCAGGTCTTCCACCACTTATTGCATCTGCTACTTGTACGAGTACACTCTCAACTGTTTCATATGGATATTCTTCATGATGTGCCTGCATCGCAAGGATCACCCGATCATCAACTCCGTATTTCATTAAAATCTTTCTACCAATCTCTACATGCGTCCCTTGTATCTCGTGATCAACAGCCTTTCCAATATCGTGTAAAAGTGCGCCAGCCTTCGCCACTTGCACATCAGCGCCAAGCTCAGTTGCTAGAACTCCCGCAATATGTGCCATCTCCACTGAGTGGTCTAAAACATTCTGTCCATAACTTGTGCGGAAGTATAATCGCCCAATAATTGGAATCATTTCTTCTGGAATGGAAAGCAATCCACAAACGAGCACCGCTTCTTCTCCTTTCTTTCGCATGAATACCCCTATATCTTGCTTTGCTTTAAGAAGACATTCTTCTATCTTCGCTGGTTGAATACGTCCATCTTTAATTAACATCTCAAGAGCGTTCACCGCGATAGCACGACGCACTGGATCAAAACATGACACCACGATTCCATTTGGATTTTCATCCATAAGTAGCTCTACTCCTGCCATACGCTCAAAGGTCTTGATATTGCGACCTTCTTTGCCTATAACCTTTCCCTTTATATCTTCATCTTCTATAAGAACAGTCTGCGTCATGAACTGGGCGATTGGACCGTTGGCGATACGGTAGATACTGCTAACGAGAATTTCTTTTGCGCGTTCTTCAAGACGCGCTTCACCATCACGAGCGAGTTTAAGTGTGCGGGATTGTAGGTCTTCTTCAGCTTCGTGAGCGATTTTGCGAAGCAAAATCGCCTGTGCCTCAGCATGCGAAAGCTGTGCAATATTCTCTAATTCCTTGGTAATACTTTTTCCCCTCTCTTCAATCTTTTCTTTAAGATTCTGTAGCTCTTTTCCTTTTTCACGAAGAGCTCCTAGTTCCTGGGAGAGAGCATTATCTTTTTTTGCAATTTCTTGTTCACGATTATCGAGCCGCTCTTCCTGTTTGACGATTCTTTCTTCAGTGCGTTTCATTTCTTCACGAAGAAGACTTGCTTTAGTGAGCGCTTCATCTTCAATTACTCTCGCGTCGCGTTTTGCTTGTAAAAGCTTTTCTTCAATGTCTGACTCTATTGACCCACGACGAGATACCGCCACGTAGTGCCGTATGACATACCCAACTGCGCCTCCAATAAATAATGTGACAGCGCCTTCGACGAGAAGTACTGTTGTGGACATGT
>JAYTIW010000056.1:0-9828 GCA_043731575.1 Minisyncoccota bacterium
ATACAATATCCTACATCTACTGTTATCTTGCCCACTTTCTTTCCGTAGATACGAAAAAGAGGTACACCAGATTGGCCTAAAGGTTAGGCGAATGCTGGAGCGAATCCGTGTGCCATATATGGTGAACGGATTGCCTTACCAGTTGTTTTTGCAACATGGATTCTCGAAAGAGTACGAGTTCTCGAGAAGTCTCGATACAGCACATACACTACATTCTTATTATCGAAGCCAAAGATCACCCCCCAAGGGCCAGTTGTTAGACTGTAGACTTTAGACTGTAGCTTTTGAATTCAGAATTCGTATGGCTACGGTCTACAGTCTAATGGCTAAAGTCTTCTAACTCTCGTGTAATTCGCGACGAGTGATATCTTTTTTGATATCTTCTCGTTTATCGCGAGAATCTTTTTTCTTGCAGATAGCAACCTCACACTTAATGAGGTTATTCTTACTATACAATGAATGAGGGGCAAGCGTCAAGGTCTTTGATTCCTGAATGGAAAAGAGGTCGTAAATCTCTTCTTTGGAAAGTAGTAACTTTCGAGTTCGGTAAGGGTCATAGCTTTTAGGGGTGTTAGCAGCTTGAAATGGGGGAATATATACTCCAACTAAAAATGCTTCTCCACCGCGCACGATAACTTTTGCTCCATCAAGAGATCCTTGTTTTTTACGGAGGGATTTTACTTCAAAACCAAAAAGCTCGATACCAGCTTCTTTGGTATCATTTACGATGTAGGTGAGATGGAGTTTTTTACTATCAACTAATTTCATAGACAGACTGTAGACTGTAGACTGTAGACTGTAGCAATTCCACCTGGTATGGATTAATTTCTACAAAAACACAAGTCAAAAATCTGACGGCTGAGTTTATTCTAACATATGATAGAATAGTCAAATGAAAAAGATGAAATTTCCTAAACTTACTATTACTAAAAAGACTCTCCCTAAACAAAACAATCAAGAAGCAAATGCTGTTGTTAAGCCGACAAGTTTTTCTCAGCAATTATTTGGAGCGGTCATTATTTTTATATGCCTCACGTGGGGTTATTCTATTCTTACAGAAAAGAAAGTCACTCCAATTGTGCCACTATCTGCGTTCGCACAACTTGTGAATGCTAGGGAAATTACCATAATCACTGTTGAAGGAAGTTCTCTTACTGGTCAAAAAGCAGATGGAACAAAAGTAACTAGTAAAAAAGAAGATGGAGCCTCAGTATTCTCAACACTTGCTGCATATGGAGTTAGTTCAAGCACACTTGCAACAACAACTATCACTATTTCTTCTGACAGGGGTCTTTCTTTTTGGGCTTCCCTTATTCCAATTATCTTGCCGATACTTTTCTTAGGATTTATGATTTGGTGGCTCGCACGAGGAATAAAAGGTGCGAATGTGCAAGCGCTTTCATTTGGTCAATCACGTGCCAAAGTTATTTATCCAGATGATACAAAAGAAAAAATTCTTTTCAAAGATGTTGCCGGTGCAAAAGAAGCAAAAGAGGAATTACTCGAGATTGTAGAGTTCCTTCGTGCTCCAAAAAAGTTTATTGATATTGGTGCACAAATTCCAAAAGGGGTACTTCTTATGGGGGCGCCTGGAACAGGAAAGACGATGCTCGCTCGCGCTGTAGCAGGAGAAGCAGGGGTACCATTTTTTCACCTTTCGGGAAGTGAATTCGAAGAGATGTTCGTGGGAGTTGGGGCATCCCGTGTGCGTGATCTTTTCGACATGGCGAAGAAAGCAGCTCCTGCAATTATTTTTATTGATGAGATAGATGCAGTAGGTCGAACTCGATCGACAAATATTGGAGGACAAGGGGAGGGTCGTGAACAGACGCTTAATCAGATACTTGTTGAGATGGATGGATTTGAACCAACAATGAACTTAATTGTTATGGCAGCAACTAACAGGCCAGATGTGCTCGATAAGGCACTCCTTCGACCAGGAAGATTCGATCGTAGGGTCACACTTGATCTTCCTGATCGAGCTGATCGCGAAGCGATACTCTCTGTACATGTAAAATTAAAACCTCTCGCAGAAGATGTGAATCTTAAAGTTATTGCAGAGCGTACTCCTGGATTCTCTGGTGCTGATCTGTATTCACTTATGAATGAAGGTGCTATTTTAGCAGCACGTGAGGAAAGAAAATCTGTTGCACAATACGACCTTATTCGTTCAATTGAAAAAGTTATGCTTGGTCCTGAACGAAAAAGTCATGTACTTTCACTACACGAAAAAAAGATTACAGCATATCACGAAGCTGGGCATGCTCTTGTAGCATCAGTACTCCCAGATGCTGACCCGGTGCATAAAATATCTATAATCGCGAGAGGTAATGCTGGTGGGTACACACTCAAGCTTCCACTTGATGAGAGGCGTCTGATGAGTCGTGCGACATTTCTAGATGATATTGCGATGTCACTCGGTGGATATGTTGCAGAGAAAGAAATCTTCGGTGATATTACAACAGGCCCCTCAAATGACCTTGAAGTTGCAACCAATATGGCGCGTCAAATGGTTACACGATATGGTATGAGCACACTCGGACCTGTTGCCTTTATTCCAGAGGCGAATGCTACACGGGGTATGTATGGTAAAGAATATAGTGAAGCATACAGTGAGAAAATTGATAATGAGGTAAAGCGTATTATGGATGATGCATGGAATCGCGCGAGACTTATTGTTACTGATAAGCGTCATGTGCTCACCGCGATTGCAGAAGAGCTTATGCGTGTAGAAAATATAGAGCGTGAAGAATTTGAGAAATTACTTATCGTGCACGGGATTGTGCCGAAGAAAAAAGTAGAAGTAGTTTAGCGGGTAGTTGTGTGGTTTTATTGTTGGAGAATATAAAAGGCGACCGCTTTTCGGTCGCCTTATTCGTTCCTTCTCACACACCTCTCATCGAAAGGTGATGTGCTGCAGTGGAGAGTTGCCCAGCTGGTCCACCGTATACTTCCTCAATGGTAGTAGTCAGATTTTTTGGTGGTTGCAATACATTAGGATGTTTTGTGGTTGCAACAAAATGGGGTTTGTTCTCCTGGGAGGGTCGTGGTAGATCTGGGATACTTTGCGCTGTCTCTGTCATTTTCTTCTCCTTATTTGTTGGGTTATGTAGATGAACCTCACTATGAAGCTCACCTTTTGTTTATGGTACGCTTTTAAATCTTCTTGTAAAGATTAGTTATTCACTTTCTAATAAATTAAAAGATTACTATGTACGTCGACCTGAATCACTAGATTCATGGCTTGGTCATAAAAACGAGGAGTCAGGGACTAGTTGTGTATACTAAATCGTATTTAAATTTCGCTCGGAACTTGTCCCCAAAGTGCGCCCACCTGGACTCGAACCAGGGACCAGTTGTGTATAAGACAACGGCTCTACCAACTGAGCTATAGGCGCACTTTGCTGACAATTTCCTCACTCGTTTAAATAAGACAACGGCTCTACCAACTGTGTCGAAAGTCTGCTAACTGTTCGACATCTTCGCAGCTGAAGCAGCAGCGGAATGTCTTGTACCAAGCTGTCTCGAGCCATAGACGCGATTAACGTAAACTATACCAAAAATCAAGGAATTATTCTACTTTATTTTTTATAATGTTATACTATTGGTAATGGTACAATTTAGAGAGATCCCAAAAAAGATTCTAGATACAGTTGGTGTATTTACAAAAGAGCAATTATCGGCACGCGAAAGAAGACTTGCCAGCCCCGCAGTGCAAGCTAGCTTTGAGAGGACAAAGAATCTTCTCAAGGATGATTTTAAAAATGCAGCCTCTTCAGGGCTAGAAGCAATATATAGATTTGTATTAGTAGCTCCTACAAGCTCTGCTTGGGAAGGAACCAAAGAACTTGGGCGAGTGGTTGCACATAACTTTTCTGTTAAAAAAGCAAAGCAAAAGAAAAGTTATACTAATGTTCCCGTTGCAATGGTCACAGAGTTTTTGAGCCAGTGGGGAAAGGGGTCAATTAGCACAATGCAGTGCGCGGGGAATCTAAGCAAAATGCTCGGCAGAAGTATAGTCCTTGGTGGAAGGTATCTTATTGGAAAATAATTTTTATAGTATGACAGAACTCACACAAGAAGAAATCCGAGATGAAGTACTTTCACTATTTGAAGAAAAGGAAGCACATCTTACAGCTGTTGTTTCTGATCTAGAAAAAATAGAAGAGGAGGGAGTGATGATGTTTGAAAAGAAAGTTCTTGGGGCAAAAAATAGAATCGTTCAAGACCAAGCAGTTTCTGATGATGACTTAGAAAGAGTCTACCTAGAAGAGGTTGAGGATATTAGAAAAGAAGTTCTGGAAAAAGTAAAACATCAGATACAAGATATTGTAGAAAAAAATACCAAGGAGCCTACTATCTAGACTTCACGTAGGCGCTATGGTAGTGTAGGTGAAGATTCTTACATAAAGGTAAAGTTTATGATGCTCCTACTTAAGAGAATATGGTATTTTCTGTACGGTCGCTTTATGATAGCTAAAATAAAAAGAGATCTTTTTAAAGAATACGGTCGAAGACTGGAGGATTTTAGGCAAAAACTCATCCATGACACGTCTGTTACAGACGAAGATTTAGAGTCGAAATTTCTTGAAGAAGCGGATCGGTTAAGAAAAGTCTTGCAAGACAAAATTAAACAGGAAATTGCTGACCTGCTAGCTAAAATTGTGAAAAACGCATCATGAGGTGCGTTTTAATTTTCTTTGTTAACTGATTTCAGTTGGTACAATCAGAGTGGGGGGGTTTTGCCTCGCAAACCCCCCCACTCTGAGCTACAGTCTACAAGCTAAAGTCTGTCTAATCTATTCCATGTGTACCTTCTCGCGCTCTTCGATGATAGTAAGAAGTTCTTTGTGGTTTGCGAGTGTTGGATCAGCATCCACGAGCGAGCGCGCTTCCGCGCGCGCTATCTCTACTAGTTTTGGATTCTTAATCGCTTCCATTGCCAAGTCGCTTATTCCCCACTGCTTGCCGTCCATGAGCGCTCCTATACCACGAGCAAGCATGTCCTTCTCTGCAAGCTCAAAGCCATTTTTTGCGGTAACGAGAGCCTTCAATCGTGCCCCAGTAGACTCACCAGTGCTCTCTGTGAAGAGATAACAGTATGACTGATGCTCAGCACGCCCAACACGTCCACGGAGCTGGTGGAGCTGGGCAAGGCCGAAGCGATCAGCATGTTCGATGATAATCACGGTAGCGTTCGGAATATTCACTCCCACTTCTACAACTGAGGTCGCCACAAGAATATCAGACTTCTTGTTTAAAAAATCTTCCATCACTTCTTCTTTTTCTTCTTTCTTCATTTTACTGTGAATAATGTCCACGATAAATTCTGGGAAGATAACATCTGCAAGACGCTGTGCTTCTTCTTTAACACTCTTGAGTAGTCTTACTTGTTTTTCTTCTTCATCTTGCTCATCGATACGTGGACAAATGACGTAGACTTGCCTCCCATTTTGTAATTCACGTCGTACTTCTTCATATATTTCAGTCCTTTTAGAAGGTGCGATGATTCTCGTCTCTATTTTTTTACGATTCTTCGGCATGGTATCGATTACTGTTAGCTCAAGGTCTCCAAAAAGTGTGAGCGCAAGTGTACGAGGTATCGGCGTAGCTGTCATACTAAGAAGATGAGGGAGTTCACCTCGTAATTCACTTTTTTTAGAGGCGAGGGCTTTGCGTTGGCGAACGCCAAATCTGTGCTGCTCGTCGATGATGATGAGTGCTAGGTTGTTGAATTCTACTGACTTTTGGATAAGCGCATGTGTGCCGATGACAATAGAAACATGTCCTTCTGCGAGCCATTTGAGCAGTTGTGTACGAGAGATATTTGTTGTTTCTTGACCTGTCGCAGTAGATTTACTCGGGAACTTTTTGCAACCACTTCCTGTAAGAAGTCCAATCTCAATACCTGTACCTTTAAAGAATTGTATAAAGCTTTCAAAGTGTTGCTTAGCAAGAATTTCTGTAGGGGCCATATAGGCAACTTGAAGCCTTTGACCATTTTTACTTCCTCTATTTTGTAGTGTTGCGTATGCAACTACTGCAGCCACAAAGGTCTTCCCACTTCCTACATCACCCTCGAGCAATCTTCCCATGGGTTCACTCCTCCCCATGTCTTCTAAGATAGATGTAATGGCTGAAGTCTGTGCATCGGTTGGAGTAAAAGAAAATGAAGATACAAAGTCGTGAAGCGCTGTATCATCTACTTTGATTGGATATGCAAGAGAATGCTTGGCTTCTACTTTTTCTCTGTACTGCTTAATCTGCATGAAGAAAATTTCTTCAAAAGCAAAGCGCTTACGTGCGGCAACGGTGAGAGACTCATTTTTTGGAAAGTGGATATAGAGAAGTGCATCATGAAGTGATGGGAGATTAAGTTTTTTTAAAATCTCTGACGGGATAGGATCATGTATGCCATCGAGTACCCCTCCTTGAACCGCTTTTTTGATGAGTGTATAAATATAAAGAGACGATACACCTTTTGTTTCTGGATATATTGGCGTGAGAAATTCTGGTTTAACGCTGCTCGCAAAGAGTGAGTCAGCATGTTCTGGAAGTTCTGTGAGGCGTTCGATTGTTGGGTTAGAAAGAAAAATCCCACGACTATCCACTTGTGCTACACCTGAAATTTTTACTTTAGTACCATCTGGATACATTTTACCAATGTACGCTTGGTTAAACCAGATACATCGCATAGCGCCTGTTGTATCTACCACACGAGACTCAGTCATAGGAATATGCCCTTTAAAACTCCTCTTCACAGACACTTTTTCCATGACACCGTAGATGACGACAGCTTCACCTTTTTGAATATTAATGACATGTGCTTCCTCTCGAATATCTGCATACCGAGTAGGGAAGTGACGAAGAAGATTGCCGATAGTTGCGATCTTCAGTTTATGTAAACCTGCTTGATGATCTGCAGATACGCGGGAGAGAGAAGATATGTCAGACTGTAGACTGTAGACTGTAGACTGTAGCTTTTTAATTTCTAAATTCATTTTATTTCTGTTGATACTTTTTGTATTAGAGCGTTTAACATTTTCATTATTTCAGAGAGTTCAAGTAAGAGGGTCTGACTTTTTTCAGAGGTTATATATCCAAGGTCTCTTGCAAACATGATTTGTACTTCTATCTCTGCGCCTGAGCCATAAGCGTTGTAGAGAAAAGAACGAAAATCTTTTTGTGTTGATTTTCTAGACCCTTCAGCAATATTAGAGGGTATAGAAACTGCCGCACGTCTTAGCTGAGATGTTAGTCCATAGATTTCTTCTTTTGGAAATAATTTTGTTATGGAATAAACATGAATTCCAAATCTGTATGATTTTTCCCAAACAATTATTTTTTTGTAGTCTCTCATGGTGTGTATTTTGTACTTAGCTACAGTCTACCCAGTAGGTGATTCTGTTGAATCACAAGCTAAGGTCTAAAGTCTATCTATCTAAATTGTGGTCGTGAGTTAAATATAATAAGTGAAAGGGTGACAAGAATAAGAACAAAGAGAAGCATGTTAGCACTTGTGTAGATTTGCATTGAGAAGTTAATGTAGAGCTCTGTAGAAAGAATAAGAAGTACACCGATAAGAGGGAGGATTGGTCGTGGCCAGATGAGAATAAGAATTCCAAGTAAGATAAAAAATGAGTGCCAAAGAGTGAAGGTGATACTTTCGGAGATTTGTATTGACTGATTAATACACTCAAAGAGAGCCATTTTCGCCTTTTTTACACCGGAAGTGAGGGCTTGAGCATGAGGATAAATAAAATAGAGTGCCACCGCAAGGCGAAGGAGGTATGGCCAAATACTAAACATCATACTAAAAGTATACCACAAAAGGGAGATTGGGGAGATAACAGACATCAGACAAACAGACTGTTAGAAAAAACATAAAGAGGGGCGCCGGAGTCACCAGATTCATGTCTTGGACTCGGCGCCCCTCTTTGGTATTTGGATAAGTCTGTTTGTCTGAAAGCGTTGAGGTCTGTCGTCTCTCGTCTCTTCCTACTACTGTAACTCACTCCGTGTTATCTGTATTCTCTTAGTTTCTTTATTTGTAGGACTACAAGCATAGGTCAGGTCTGTTGTGTAGAGTATTCGAATTGTCTTTTTACCAAGAGCTTTCCAGTCAAGAGCTATAAGAGGAACATCAGTATCTTTGTGCCCCGGTGCAACGGTTTTTATTGCTGTTTGGAGAAGTCTGGAAGTGGCTTTGTCATTAAAGTCAGTTGTTGTTGAGGTGAGTATCGCATTTAGTGCATTTTGTGCAGCAGTTTGAGCCGCGGTACAACTGTTGTTAGCACACACAACTTTTGCGGTAAGTGTACAAGTATTTGTCGGGTACTGGGTGTCCCATTTAACGGTTACATCTCCATCTTTTGTAAGTGTTGTTGGAGAAACACTAAGACTGATTACTGCCGTAGGAGGTACAGAAGCATATGAACGGGCTGTCTGGTTAATAGCTGAGCCATACTTACATTGAATCGTGTAATTACCACTAACTGAAATATTATTAATTGTTACAGGCCCAGTATACGCTGTGGTTGGAGTAAAAGGATTACCATTAAGGAGCACACTATAGGTATTAGAACCACTACAGGTAAAAGAAAGAGTTCCTGGAGGATAGTACTGACCTATGATACTTGCGCTCACCACTTGAGGGTCGCGACATGTTCCACTTATGGTATCCCATGAACCTGTGGTACACCCCGTAACGTTAATAGTTTCCGTATCCATGAGTGTTCCGTTATTGTATAAGTAGAAATTTCTTGAACCAGTTGGACTTCCGGATATTGTTACTGGAGACGGACCTCCTGCATTTCCTGTGTAGACAACAGTGCCAGGAGCAGCTGCACCAGCATTAGTAGTGTCTGAGGTTATCTGAGATGTTCCAATTGGATTAGTGGTACTCCACGTAGTGTTCACAGTACAAGAACTTGCACCTACTGCAATAGAACATGAATTCGCCGACATCGTCATACTCCCAGTTGGAAAAACACAACTTGACCCATTCCAAATACGAGTGGTATCGACGATAAGGGTCGAGGTGGCTACTATCGAAGATCCTCCTGGTCCAGTACAACTGTAGTTAACTGTACAATTTCCTGCAGGTATAATGGACTGAGACCCTACGAGACTTGCTCCAAAAGAGCAAGAAAAATGACTTCCAAGTGTAATAGAACCAGAACATGCAGTGGCATTTGAGGATGACCAGACAAGAGTTGTTGGCTCATTAATACATTTATTAAATGTCCCATAAGCAAAGGTGACAGACAAGGAAGATAAAGAAAATATTGTCACTAGTAAAATGTATTTAATTAGTTTCTGCATATTATAGTAAGTATAGCAGTAGTAAAGTATTGTGTGTATTAAAAATTGATTTTTCTGTGTATAAGAAAAAATGGCCCATCTTAACAGATGGGCCATTTGAAGTCGTCAGGAAATCAGATTGGGCAGGCAATGACAGGGAGACCAAATCCGGTACCTGTCCACACACGCTCACCACAGCCAAAAGGAGGAATGGTCTGTTTTGCTCCAAGAGTTGAGCCCTTCACGTCAGTGATGGTATTCCCTTGTGATCCATTTGCAACAGATTGGTTTGCGTAAGCAGATTCTGCTGCCGTGTCAGCATACAATGGCAACACGTTGTAGTAACCAGCTGTAAAGCCACTTGAAACAATGAAGAAAGCAAACACAATCGGACGGGTGTTAAGGCCAGTCGCGACAGCGCCGCTAGCTACAAGTTTGACGGTGCCATTTGCCACACTTGCAAGCCAGCAGGCGTCACCAACGGTTACGCACGCAGCAGGTAGAGTGTTAGCCCCTGTGACCAAG
>JAYTIW010000057.1:0-3911 GCA_043731575.1 Minisyncoccota bacterium
GACAGAGCTTGGAAGCAAAACACCTTTTATTATTCGTGGAGCAGGGGAATATGAAGTGCAAAATATTTTTATTAAAGGATTTTCTACAGTAACGAAGCTTATGGACGGTAAGAAAGAAAAGGAGTACCAAAACACCAGCTATGTTTTTATGATAGACGGTATTCGTGTGACATTTTTAGGCGCGCTTTCTGAGATGCTAAAACCAGAACACAAGGAGATTATTGACGAGACTGATGTATTGTTTGTGTCAGTTGGAGAAGATGGGTTCTTGTTAAATGCATACGACGCGTATAAGCTTGCTGTTTCTCTTGAGCCAAAGCTTATTATTCCAATGGATTACAACGAGCAGTCAATTCCAATTTTTCTTAAAGAGGTCGGTGGTGAAAAAGTAGAGCCAATTGAGAAACTAACCATCAAGAAGAAGGATATTGAAGGGAAATTGGGCGAGGTAGTGTTATTTCATGAGATGTAAAAATAGCTCTTAGTCTTCAGACTGTAGACTGTAGCTTTTAATACAAAAACATCAGATACAAAAGTGGCATAGAAAGTGCCACTTTTGTATCGTATTTTGCCACAGACTAAAAGCTAAGGTCTAAAGGCTATTTATTGTATACTACTCATTAACGCTAGATGAAATTTTACAAAAAATACTTAAATCCACACCATTGGCTCGCTTTCTTACGTAGACAGCCAAAACATATGCAGCACGTATATGCGGTGATTTTTTCCGCAGTAGTAACTTCACTTTTAACTTCTTTTGTTCTTTATCATGATTATGGTTTTTGGCATGAACGATATTTACGAAGCGACAGCATAATTACAAACGCAGAGAATAACGACATCAAAACTACGGAGTCACCAAAGGAAATGCTAGGAAGTTTCTTTAGTGAAGCGTCTGATAGAATTAAGTCACTTGGTGTAAATAAAACAGACCTTTTACAAGAGGAAGAAGTTTACGTACAAGAAAGTACCTCAACAGAAAATAAAAGGAAAGAGGAGTAGAATACGAGTAGAGGGTTGTAAAGTTTGTAATTTTTGACTACTTCATCTCTATTTTCTAACTGTCTTGTTCGTGCTATACTTATACCCACTTATAGTCTCATCCGTATATGGCAAAAAAGGTAACCCCACAAGTAGAATCAGAAGTTCCGGAAGTGCCTCGTACCGGGCTACAACCAGTTAATATCGCAGAAGAAATGCGTACCGCGTATCTTGACTATGCGATGAGTGTTATTACATCTCGTGCGTTACCAGATGCGCGTGATGGGCTTAAGCCAGTACATCGTCGTATCCTTTTTGCGATGAATAACATGGGGCTCACACCAGGTGCTAAGTTCCGAAAGTCTGCGACAATCGTTGGTGATGTACTTGGTAACTATCACCCACATGGGGATGCGTCCGTATACGACGCGATGGTGAAGTCTGCACAAGACTTTTCATATAGATATCCTCTTGTGATGGGTCAAGGGAACTTCGGTTCAATCGATGGTGACGGTGCTGCGGCATATCGTTACACCGAAGCTAAAATGTCTAAGATATCTATGGAGATGATGCGTGATATTGAAAAGGATACGGTTCAGATGGAACCTAATTACGATGGTACCAAAAAAGAACCACGTGTTCTTCCAACAGCTGTACCTAGTCTTTTACTTAACGGTACTCTTGGTATTGCGGTTGGTATGGCGACGAATATTCCCCCACATAATCTCCGTGAAATTATCGACGCTACTGTACACTTAATTGATAATCCTCATGCTACCACTGAAGATTTATGTGAGCATGTTAAGGGACCTGATTTTCCAGTTGGAGGTATTGCTTTTGGTCAGTCAGATATTCGACAAGCGTATGCGACAGGGCGCGGTGGGGTAGTTGTGCGAGGGGAGGCAGAAATTTTTGAAACAAAGAGTGGGCAATTCCAAATTATCATCACATCTATTCCATTTAGAGTGGTGAAGAGTAATTTAATTGAAAATATTGCAGACCTTGTACGAGATAAAAAGATAGAGGGTATTAAAGGACTTCGTGACGAATCTACAAAAGATATTCGTGTGGTGATTGACCTTAAGAGTGGTGCACAACCACAGAAGGTTCTTAACTATTTATATAAGCACACAGAACTCGAAAGTACATTCCACTATAACGTGGTGGCGCTTGTTGATGGTATTCCACAGACACTCGCCTTAAAAGGTGCTCTTGAAGCATTCGTAGGACATCGTAAAGAAGTGGTTCGTCGTCGTACTGAGTATGATCTTAAGCGTGCACTTGAGAAGGAACATATTTTACTTGGTCTTAAGAAAGCACTTGATCATATCGATGAGATTATTAAGACTATTCGTGCTGCAAAAGATACACCGGACGCTCACGCAAAGCTCATAGCAAAGTGGAAGTTCTCAGCGATTCAGGCAACAGCAATTCTTGAGATGAAGCTACAGCGTCTCGCTGGACTTGAGCGAAAGAAGATAGAAGATGATCTTAAGGCTGTGCAGGCACTCATCGCAGAACTAGAAACAATTCTTAAATCAGAGAAGAAGATGCTTTCTATTATAAAAGGCGAGCTCGCTGATATTCGTGAGAAGTATGGAGATGAACGCCGTACGAAGATAGTTAAACATAAAGCAAAAGAGTTTAACCCTGAAGATTTAATTGCAGATAAAGAAGAAGTACTCGTCTATACTTCAGGTGGTTATGTGAAGCGAACTGATCCGTCGGAGTTTAGAACACAAAAGCGTGGTGGCGTGGGAGTGGTTGATCTTAACACAAAAGAAGAAGATTTTGTGATCATGTCACTTTCAACATCATCTCATTCTGACCTTCTTTTCTTTACAGATAAAGGAAAGGCGTATCAGATGAAGATGTATGATCTTCCTGAAGGAAAGCGTGCCACACGAGGGAAGAGTATTATGAATTTCCTCCAACTCACTGATGGTGAAAATGTGACGTCTATTCTTCCAATGCCAAAGGACATGAAAGAAATGAAGGGTATTTCTCTTATGATGGTTACAAAGAGCGGCACGACCAAGAAATCCGCAGCAGAGAGCTTCAAGGATGTTCGTCGAAATGGATTGATTGCAATCAAGCTTGAGGAAAAAGATGAATTGCTTGCGACACTTTTTGTACAAGATGAGGACAGTGTGATTCTTACAACACAGAATGGTCAGTCAATTAGATTCAGTCATAATGATGTACGCGAGATGGGGCGTACTGCAGCAGGGGTGATTGGCATGAAGTTAGACAAGGGTGATGTGATTGTGGCGGCGGACAAAATTCTTACAGGGGCTAAAGGTACAGAACTTCTCATTATGACTGCAAATGGCTATGGTAAGAAGACAAAGTTATCTGAATACAAGATACAGAAGCGTGGCGGTAGTGGCATCAAGACTGTGAAGGTGACTGAAAAGACTGGAAAGTTGATGGTTGCTCGTGTGGTGACTGGAGAGACTGAGGAGTTACTCGCGGTGTCGAAGGATTCTCAAGTGATTCGTACTGAGCTTACTTCTATTCCGACACTTGGGCGGGATACCCAAGGTGTACGAATTATGAAGCTTCGTGATGGGGACTCCCTTGCCTCCTTTAACTTGCTCTAGTTAGAAAGTCAGAAATTATTTCATACTCAAAGGTACTGCGATTTCAACAAGTTGAGTACAACTTAAGAAATCGGGAGTCTACGGCGTTACGAGTCCCTGCGACCTCGTTCACCATAGGTCTACAACGGTTCACTCGGTCGCTTACAGTGCTTTGTAGCTAAAACAATTTTTTACTTTCTAACCCTCGAGTTCGAACCTATGGTTTTATAAAATAATCGAAATACAAAATACCAAAGCGTGTCGTAAGACGCGCTTTGTATTCCGCCGCATTACAACCCCTGGCTCTGCCAGGGCGGTGGACGGGCGTTTACGGAGGCAAGACCTCCG
>JAYTIW010000058.1:0-9760 GCA_043731575.1 Minisyncoccota bacterium
AACAGCTTTTTTCTGCTCCTTATTAAGAGACTCATACCTTTTAGTAAAAGTTTCTTCCGTGGTGTTTCTATGCATGTTACTAAGTATACCTCACCAGTATATTAACCATTACTTTATAGTCACTGTATCGTATGCTTACATTTACACGAGGCTTTGCCTATAAGTAAAGCCTCAGATATAAACCTCGGATATAAACATGTTAAAAAGAAATAATATATCTAACCTCGCTAGACTTTTTTTATTACTCGAAAGAATACATTACGAACTGCATACATGAGACCAAGTGGCAACGTGACAAGATACTGTGAAGATTTAAGAACTGGATTACTTACTTTTCGTACCATATGACTATGCTCATACCATACAGTAAAGAGGGCAACCGAAAGAACGACAGCGAACTTAACAACTTCAGGGATATGAAGGTGGGTAAGTGTTTCAACCAAAAGTGATAACCCTACGAACCCGACGATAGCATACGCAGCGGTGGGCATGCCCTTGTACTT
This sequence comes from Minisyncoccota bacterium, assembly GCA_043731575.1. Lineage (GTDB taxonomy): Bacteria > Patescibacteriota > Minisyncoccia > Phycocordibacterales > UBA5272 > UBA11704. Next base: position 504 of record JAYTIW010000058.1, read on the forward strand.
ATGAATGAGTTTTGAAAGTATGGGTGTAATAAAAAGCATAGACACTACACCGATACCAACGCCAAGCATCACTATATAAATATTTTCTGAAAATGATACTGCCGAAATAACATTGTCAATACTAAAAACAATATCTGCTAAAGCGATTTGGAAGATAACACCCCGGTAGGTCGTCTTCGGTGTAAACACTTTACCTTCTTCAGTAACAACTTTTCCAAGATGAGAAATAGCAAGGTAGACTAGATAGAGTCCACCAAGCACTTTCAGCCAAATATTTTGAATAATAATTGACACAAAAAAAAGTGCTACGATACGGAATAGTGCGCCAAGTAAAATGCCAATACGTATAGCCTTCTTCCTTTTTACTTCTGGAAGAGACTCCGCAAGGGTCGCATTCACAAGAGCATTATCTATCGAAAGTAATACTTCAATAATAAAAAGGGAAACAACAATAGAAAAATAGGTCTCAAACATAATCGTAAAATGGCTAATAGCTCTCCATTATAGCAAGATACCCCAATTCTTCTGTGCATAACCGAAGACGGATAACAAGTAGGTGATCTTTTCCTAACTTTTCTTTACCGATCTTAAGTACTTCTTCACGAAAACAGAGTTTATTTTGGAGACTTGACCCGAAGTGTGAGGTAAAGGACTCCCATTCACGAATTGTATCTTCCAAAAAACTTCCTGTGTTATGTATCTTGTCTGCCATGGAGACAAGAACACTTTTTACTCCATCTTCTTTTAGATTCCACTTCGTGGAGAATTTCACTACATCCCAAGAGTTTATAAATTGCAAGTACTGCACTTGCTTCTTAATTATTTTGAAAACAGTCACTAACTTGTTAGACTAAAAAAATGATTTGGATTATTTTCGGTGCAATTGTTATTGTTGCACTACTGATTGACTTTTTTGCTATGAATCGACAAGGTGCACACCGAGTCTCACTGAAAGAAGCTGGTATATGGTCTGCTATTTGGGTTGCAATCTCACTTCTCTTTGTTGGGTGGTTGTGGTGGTATTTAGGAGGTCTTAGTACCACCCCTGCTACACAAGTACTTGCCAACCATAAGGCTCTTGAGTTTATAACTGGATACCTTATTGAAAAGGCTCTTGCAGTAGACAATATTTTTGTCTTTCTTCTTGTGTTTACTTACTTTAGAATACCGCAAGAATACCAAAAACGCCTCCTTATGCTCGGTATTCTCTTTGCACTTGCACTACGTACCGGTATGATACTAGTTGGCGCTTGGCTCATTACAGAATTCCATTGGGTGCTATATATATTTGGTGTTTTCCTTGTGTACACAGGTATCAAAATGTGGAACTCCATCGGTAAAGAACCTGATCTTGAAAATAGCACCACGATACGATGGCTTCGTAAAGGTTTAAAAATTACCCCACATATGGATGGTGAGAAGTTCGTTACTATTCATCAAGGTAAAAAAACTGCAACCCCACTTCTTGCCGCAGTTATCATGATTGGTCTTGTGGATATTTTGTTTGCAGTAGACTCGATACCTGCAATATTTGCCATAACTACTGACCCATTTATTGTACTTAGCTCAAACGTCTTTGCAGTTTTAGGCTTACGTGCAATGTACTTCCTGCTTGCAGGATTACATGAAAAATTCCATTTGCTCTCGTACGGTCTTGCACTTATTCTAGGATTTATTGGCATAAAAATGCTTTTTATGGATATTTTCCATATACCAATAGTGCTATCACTTGGGGTAACATTCTTTATTTTTATAGTGTCAATAATATTAAGTCTCTCTATTAAACCTAAAGATATAACTGAGAGTGCCTACCCATTTGATCCAATAGACCCAGCTAAAGAAACTGCAAAGAAATAGGCAAAGCTACGTAAATATACAATAGATTTTAAACAGTAGACATCTTACAAAAGACTTCCGTAGCTTCTTTAAGACGTACGACAAGAGCATGCTCATTACCTAACTTTACTTCAACAATAGTAAGCACCTGTTCATGAAACCAAAGACGGTTCTTAATACTTGAGTGGAAGCGCGCCGCATAGCTGTCGCCTTCTTTTTTAAAATCACATACAAAACTTTCTGTATTATGTATCTTATCAGCTGATGAAACTATAGCACTTTCTATGTCTCCGCTTCTGAGGTGCTCTAAATATGCTTCTTTTCTTACAAGCCATGGTAACTGTTCATTATCAGCTTTATTTGCATCAAGTGGTTCGGTAACATGAGACACAATACCGGCAACCCTCTGTCCGCAATCAAGCACGAGTTGTTCATATGTGTAGTTAGGCACATCTTCTAGTGAGTCATGCATCAACCCTGCGATAATAATATCTTCGTCATCGGTAACAGAAGAGATAAGCATAGCAACACCAACAAGATGACTAATGTATGGTGTCTGGGCATTATCTTTACGAACTTGTGAACTGTGAAGTCGGGAAGCGAGTTTAATAGCTTCATCGAGGCGTGGGGTGAGGAGCATATGCAGAGAGTAGATAGTAGATAACTAATGAGGGTAGTATAGCAGATGGGTAGACATTAGACATTAGACATTAGAGGAAAAGTTTACTAGACTTTTTAATGAGTGTAAGATATTTTCTATTTTTAAAAAACAACTTTTATTTTTTATGTACATTATGGAAAAAATAACTGCCGGAGAATTCCGGAACTTCCAGTACAACGAGGTGAAGAAACTTGCTTTTGTTATGGCATGTCTTGCCACAATGGTGGTAGGAGTTTCCATGGTAATCACAGGTGGTGACAACTTGCTTCGTTTTCTGAGTGTGGTTGAACCACACAAAATGGCATTCGTGTGTTTCCTTTTTTTGGTATTTGCACTTACGCTTTGGTTTGTCTACTTTGCAGCTAAAGAGCAAGCAAATAACAAACACTGGTTACCGGATGATACCAGCCAGCCAACTGATTACAAAACTAGAGGAGCGACGCAATGAATGAAACTGAAAAATGGAAAGCAAACCATGTTCTGACCATCAAGGTAGCGCTCATGTGCATCTTTCTTGGTGGGGTTGTTATTTTTATCTTTGATGGCAGCTGGCTCACCTTTTTTGGTTCGCTTTTTGTCATACTTGGTTTTGTTGCTTTTTTCTTTACCTACACAATCAAAAAGAAGTATCTTCAACCCACCAACTCTCAAACCAACCTCAAAGGAGAATTGAAATGAAAGCTATTTATGACTTTTTACAATCAACTGCGTTCGGGCTTTGTGTCCTATTCGGCACTTGTCCGTACATGCCAGGGTTTCTTCAAAAGAATGTAAATGGAGACGTAGCAGCGCTCTACACATGGGTACTTACCATTTCAAGCATTACCATTTTTGGTTTGTGCTTTTGGTGGTTGAAAGCAGGTTGGATTGTTGAAAAACCGGCATACATGTCAGCACTTGGTTTTGGCTCCTTGCTTGGAAGTCTGATCGGGGTGTCAGCACTCTTTGGTATGTATGGCTCAAATCTTGGTATTCGACTCTACTTGCTTTGGAGAGATATCCCTGCGAGTATCCTGATTGTATTAATGATTCTTGCAGTTGCAGCACAACTTCTCTTAAATAAAAAAATCAGAAAAGAAAGCTAATGTAAAAGTAATTCACAACATCAAAAACCACAAGCGTGAAGCTTGCGGTTTTTTTCTTTTCACGTACACGCCAATAAATATAATTTACTTCGCTTTTACCTTCTTTGGTTTCTTCAATTCTTTTTTGTGGGTTTTTGTTTCGTGAGCCATAAGTAAAGAGTAGCATGTGGAAAGTGGAAAGTAGAGAGTGGTTGTGCACATGAAGTGGGTAAAGGGAGAATAAGGAAGAGATATCAGACAACAGACTAATACAATACGGAACTTGTATTTGTCTGAGATCTGTTAGCGAAGCTGTCTGCCTTCTATCTCTTACACAGCTTTGAGAAAGTCCTGCCAGACTTCTTCGCTTCATCTTCAGTTGCAAAGTAAACTCGATTTGAAACTTTTATATTACCAGACCCTTGGCACCATGCGAATGTATACGTCTTTCCCTTTATACTAGCAAAAGGGCGCGGATCTCTGTCTGTTGTCCTGTTTTCCATTCCTTCTAATATTGCTATGTGGGAATTATTATTGAGATATTGAATTGGAACATTAGATGCAATTTTCTGTTGATACAAAAAAAGAAAAAAAATGACAAGAAAAAATGCTGTCACCAAAAGACTTAGACAACCAGCTAAAGTAAGACCGCTATTGATTTTTTTTAGATTATCTTGTATACTGAATCCCATAAATAATCATTTAAGTATACGCTATGGCAACAAGAAAAGCCGCAGGTTCGGCAAAAAACCTAACAGACAGTAAGCCAAAGTACTTAGGTACTAAGCTTTATGCTGGAGAAACAGCATCAGCTGGTGCTATCATCGTTCGTCAGCGTGGTACAAAAATCATGCCAGGAAAGAATGTTGGTCTTGGACGTGACCATACACTCTTCGCGCTTGTAGAAGGAAAAGTATCCTATTCAGAACGTCGTATGAAGCATCTCGATGGAACTATCAAGCGAAAGAAGGTTGCAAACGTTGGTCTCTAAATCTAGATTAAACCCCAAGTCTCATGACTTGGGGTTTAATTTTGAAACTTTGAATTACGAAATATTTCTTGTCTCTAGTTTATTCCACTTTAAGTATAAGCTTTTCAGCTCTACCTGATTCTTGTATTTCAAAAGAATGTACTCCAAGAGATTTTATGTGTTTAGGGATATTAATTTGTTTTGGATTAACTGAGAACTGTGTCTCCTTGAAAATAGCATCCACAATATCTGATTCTTTAACTTGAGCAAAAAGCTGCCCTTTTGGATCTGCTTTTTTCCCTGTGATAACGACAGGGTTGTGCACTAATTTCTCTACTAACTGAAGAAAGGTATTTGTTGCGAGTTCTTTCTTGTATATCTTCGCATTTTCTTTTGACTTCCACTTTGCAAGTTCACTTGGTGTTGCCATAAGTGCCTCACCTTTCTTGATAAGTACATTAACAGCGTAACCATCCGCCACTTCTTTTACTTCACCTCGTTTACCAAGCTTTGCTGTGTCTTTTAAGAGAATTACTTTCATTTATTACTTGATTATATAGGAAAAAAAGGAAGTTGTAAAAATGAGTCGCTCTTTTATCTGTATTTAGTCTGTTGTCTGATGTCTGTTGTCTATTTAATTCCCTTCACCACCTCTACCGCCTTAATCATCTGTGCGTCGTATGTCCCCTTGTAGCCTTTTGGTGTGGTTGTCGCAACCGCAACTTCTACATCTGGCTTAACACCACTTTCAGAAATATTCACCCCGTTTGGCGTATACCATTTTGCTATAGTAACTTTAAGTGATGAGCCATCTACGAGATTAACTAACTCTTGCACCGATCCTTTACCGAATGATTTAATCCCCACAATTTTTGCAATTCCATGATCTTTAAGTGCACCAGCTAAAATTTCTGAGGCAGATGCTGACCCTCCATCAACAAGAATTACAACTTTAACATTAGAAGGCATGCCAACAATCCCTGTGCTTCTATGGTTCACCACAGCCTCATTCTTTCCTTGTCGCTCACTCACAACGACTTGTCCATTTTTTAAGAAATAACTTGCCATGTTAACCGCAGCCTCAAGGTACCCTCCTGGATTACCTCTAAGGTCAATCACAAGTCGTACATATCTCCCTTCCACAAACTCATCCAGCGCTTTTCTAAAAAGCTCAGGTGATTCTGCTGAAAAGTTATATAATTTAATAATAAAAACCCCTTCTTTCTTTTCAATATCAAGTGTCGGTATCTTAATTTCTTTTCGAATAATTTTAATGTCAACAGTTGCCTTTGCGTCAGGATGAAGAACAGTAATTGTTACAGGAGTATCTAATTCTCCTCGAATAAGTGACACAGCTTCTTCGGAGTTTTTCCCAAGCATACTTTTACCATTAACTGCCACAATCAAATCTCCTGCTTTGATACCCGCTTTCATGGAAGGCGAATCCTTAAGTGGAGCGATAATAACAATATTCCCGTCTTTCATTCCCACAGTCATCCCAACCCCACCAAATGACCCTTTAACATTTTCTGCGAAACTTTTTGCTTCTACTGGAGGAAAAAAGACTGTGTACGGATCTTTGTAGCTTTCTACATAGCCCCGTATCATTCCATATTCTAACTCCTTTGCTGTAGGGAGAGTTGAGGAAGATTTCCAAAAAACAAACTTATTATCGATATTTTCTTTTACAGAATTAAAAAGAGGTGTATTAAGTGCAACATCAGTGGTTGATGTCTCTGCTTGTACCGTATTATTCATGACACCTCCTACTAAAAACCCAACGGCAAATATTGAAAAAATAAATGTTCCCACAACAATACTTTTAATAGCGAAGTTTTTTGTAAGGAATTTTCCAAAGGAGTTGTATTTTTTATAGAAATTAAATATCGTAGACATATTACAATTAGTATACACGTCATCTATGATAGAATAAAGGGAAATACTTTAAAGAATATAGAACTATACACATGATTGGGAAAATACGACTCTACAATACAAAATCTAAAAATATAGAAGACTTTACGCCTCGAAAAGAAGGTCGTGTTGGTATCTACTCTTGTGGACCAACGGTGTACCACTACCAACATCTTGGGAATATGCGCGCAACAGTGTTCGCTGACACCTTACGAAGAATGTTTATCTCGTGTGGTTATGAAGTGAATCATGTCATTAATATTACTGATGTTGGACATAATGTTGATGATAAGGATACAGGCGAAGACAAGATGGAAAAAGGTGCTAAACGTGAAGGCAGAAGTGTCTGGGAAATTGCAAAACTTTATACTGACGCATACTTCGCTGATCTACAAATACTAGGTATACCACTTGATGCGTATACTTTCCCACGTGCAACAGATAACATTAAAGAACAAATCGCTCTTATCGAAGCCCTCGAAATAAAAGGCTATACATACCAAATTAACGACGGCATCTATTTCGACACTTCGAAGTTCAAAGCATACCCCGACTTCGCTCACCTAGATATAGAAGGTCTCAAGAGTGGTGCACGAGTAGTAGAGAATACAGAGAAGAGAAATATTACTGACTTTGCGCTATGGAAATTCTCACCACACAATGAAAAGCGACAAATGGAATGGGAAAGTAAATGGGGAAAAGGATTCCCAGGTTGGCATATTGAATGTTCTGCGATGTCTATGAAATATCTTGGTGTGCACTTCGACGTTCACACAGGAGGTATAGAGCATATCCCAGTGCATCACACTAATGAGATAGCGCAAAGTGAATGTGCGACTGGAATGCCATATGTGAATTATTGGATGCATAACAATCATCTTCTTGACACAACTGGTAAGATGTCAAAATCAAATGGAGATTTTATGACACTTTCTGCATTACGAGATGAGCATTATGACCCGCTCGCCTACCGCTACTTCTTACTCACCGCACATTATAGAAAAGAATTAAGTTTTTCTTATGAAGCACTCGATGCCGCATCTGTTGCATATCACCGCCTTGTGGACTACGTGCTTCATCATAAACAAGAAGGCGGCCATGTGGTCGCTTCATATATTCACATTGCTCATACTGCGCTACAAGATGATCTGGCAACTCCAGAAGTTATTGCAACAATTTGGAAGTTAATGAAAGATGAAAGCATTGTTGAAGTTGATAGATACGTCACGCTCATCACTATCAGTGATATGCTCGGACTTGGACTTAATGAAGTAACACAGAAGACATTTGAAATTCCAGCTGCTGTAGAAGAGCTTTTAGAGAAGCGCGCGCTTGCGCGCGCTTCCAAAGAGTTCGCCCTTTCCGATAACCTTCGCCAAGAAATCGAATCTCACGGCTTTACTGTAAAAGATACCCCAGAAGGACAGCAAGTCCAGCCATTAGCTCGAGACGGCTCGGCCGCGAAGATGTCGTAAGCCAGCAGGCGTCGACCAACTTAGCCATTAGCGTAAATTCTAAAAATGAACTACCTCGACCTGAAGGCACGGAAGAATTCTTTAGATTAAACCAGGCAAATACAAATACTTCATATACAGATGTGCGTAGGTTAACACTTTTTTACTCTGGTTTTTTAGCATTTTCATTTAAGAAGTTCAGTACTTTTGTAATAGCCTCAATTTTACCTTGAGATATTTCAGCAAGATATTATTATTACCACCATATGCAATAGCTTGATCAAGACAGTTATACGCTTCTTCTTCGTCTCCAACAGAAAGGTACACATCCGACCTTGCTATTTCCAAAATAATTTGACGTCGTAGTCTGGCAGCTCCCTCTTCTTCAGAAACCCAAGCCTCATTTTTTACTAACCATGCATCAAATTTAAAAAGTGCCTCTGGGTCTACCGTCTTATCCCATCTTGCAAGGTTAGTAATGATGAATAAATTTTCTTGCCCTGCTTTAAGCAGACTTTCTCGCATATAAGAATTTGCAGCAACCTCTTCTACAGACTTACTCGCTTCTTCTATCCATAAAGCAACCAGTCTTTTTGTCTCAGGATTCCCGGGATTATCTCCACAAAAAAGATCCGTGATTTCCTGCTTTTCCATTCTAAAAGCATACGGAAGCTCCGTCTCAGGCTTCTTTATCTCTTATACACTTTCTATAGTTACCTGTGGTTCTATTGGTTGTGATTCATTCATGTCAAAATAATACCATACTTTTAAAAACTAAAAACTCGTTTTCAACCGAATTTCAAAACTCTAAAATATCTAAGCTAACGGTCCCTACGCCTGCTGGCTTCGGACATCTTCGCGGCCAAGCCGTCTTGATCTACAGTCAAACAGCTACGGTCTGTACCTTATCCCCATAATCCCCTCTTTTCCATACAAAACAATACATTTCTATTTGTGCAAGACCTCCCCTCTTTAGTACACTACAACTCATGTTACCCCTTTCCCAACTCTCCGCATCATCTAAAACAAAAAGTTACAAGAAAAAATCATACAGTGACTATTCCAAAGATAGCGGTGGTCAAGATGCCCTTCGTGGTCCTCGTATTCCTCCACAAGACTTAGAATCAGAGAAAGCTCTTCTTGGCTCGCTCCTACTTTCATCAGACGCGCTCTTTGACATTGCAGATGTTGTGCACGCTCAAAGTTTCTATGCAGCTAAGCATCAAATCATTTACGAAACAATTGAGATACTTGTGAATAATAAAGAACCAGTGGACATTCTCACTGTATCTGCCGCATTACGTGCGAGTAAGAATTTCGACCAGATCGGTGGCGCCCCATACCTCTCTGAACTTCTA
>JAYTIW010000059.1:0-9684 GCA_043731575.1 Minisyncoccota bacterium
AAGTAATAACTAAATGACATTGTTTCAACAAATGATGCTCCTACACGAGAGAGAAGAAGGAGAAGAACCCATATCCAGATTGTTTTTGTTGAGATGACGACAAAAAGAAATGTTGTAATAGTGAGGATGAGTAATCCAATAATAAGCATTTCTTTTTCTCCAAATTTTTTGTCAGCGAGGTATCCAATTTCATAAGGGAGAACAACAAGAGGGATGAGTGCAAGTGGGAGAATAATCATCATGTAGGTTGTAAGAGGGATACCAATAGCCACAAGATAAAGAGGTGAATAAATAATCATCGTAGCATAAAATGCTTGAACAACAAGCTCTCCAATAAATGCTGCACGAAGGTTTTTGTTGCCCATTACTTTAGTTACTGCTTCAAGGAGGTTTATTTGGTGGTAAGCAGGTTCTTTCATGTGTTTTAAGTATTTGTGAAGGAAGAAGAGGTATGGGATAAGCATACACGCAGAGACAGTATAGAGTGTTGCAAAAGATGAATGTTTAAGGATAACTCCTCCAATAAATGGAGAAATAAGTATTGCTAGATTGAAAATTGCCAAAAATAGTCCGCGTACACTCCCAACCTTTGCGTGAATGGTAAAGTTCTCAATAAAAATATTTAAAGAAATATTAAGAAGTACTTGAAGGACGAAGTGTATTATAAAAAAAACAGGAAGAAGATAAATATTTTGAGTATGTCCAAATATTGTAATGATAACTATTTCAGCAAGAACAATCCCAAAAGTAAATCCATACGTATGGAATTTCTTAATTGATTTTGCGATACTTATTGAAGCTATAAGTGCTAAGATACTCCCCGCTACGTAGATGGCACTCACAATTGATGAGTTAAAGTACGTGTGAAGGTATGACGATGTTGCATATACTGGTATAGCATAGTGAAGTGCAAACAAAAACGTCATCATGTACGTGACAAGAAGTAGTTTGTTACGAAGGATGGAGTGCATATATAGCTAGTATATCAGCCACACAGTGAGTGCTATAGGTTTTTGTGTTGATAGGGAGAGTACAAGAGAAAGATAGAAAGAGGGTAGCCTACGGCTACCCTCTTTCTAGAGACTAACAACAGATAGTATGTTAAACACTAATAATCACTGGGATAATGACAGGGCGCTTTGCCGTCTTCTGGAGAAGGAACTTAGTAGTTGCTTCGGCTACATCTTGTTTCATTTGGTCAAGATTAGTGAATCCTCCGTGAGCAAGGGAATCGTCGATTACTTTCTTGGTAAGAAGACGTGTCTGGTAAAGAAGATCTTGTGACTCTTTAAGATATACAAATCCACGTGAAATAAGGTCAGGGGATTTTTTAAGAGTATGGGTGTGGCTATCAATGACTCCAATAACTACGAACATTCCATCTTCAGCAAGTGTCTGACGATCACGCATAACAACATCTTGTATTTTTCCAACAGAAGTTCCGTCTACCACAATCATTTCACTAGGAGCCTTTTCTTTGGTGGCTATGATTGCATTTCCTTCATTACGAATTTCTATAATCATCCCATTATCTGGAATCACGATATTTTCTTCACTCATACCTAACTTACGCTCAAGGTCAGCATGCACACGAAGCATGTAATGGTATCCATGGACTGGAATGAAAAACTTTGGATGAATCTTTCGGTGAATCCAATTAAGTTCTTCGGCATTTGCATGGCCCGAAGAGTGGACGTCTGAGGTCTTATAGTGAATGAGGTGTGCGCCTTGACGAGAGAGTTTATCTTTCAGATTTTGAACAGCACGTTCATTCCCTGGTACAACAGAAGAAGACATAAGAATAGTATCTCGTGGAGTTAGTCTAATGAACTTGTGAGTTTTACTTGCAATTCTCCCAAGTGCCGCGAACTCCTCACCTTGTTGCCCGGTAGCCAAAATAATGAGTTTATTTTCTGGGTAATGAGTGATCTCTTCAAGAGAAATAAGGGTCTCAGGTTTTACCTTAAGCATGTCAGCAAGTTTTGCAATTTCAACGTTAGTCTTCATACTTCTTCCTTCAACGACAACTTTTTTTCCGTATCTTTCAGCAGTTTCAAGCATAAAAAGCATACGCTCAACCTGAGATGCGAATGTACTAATGATAAGACGGCCAGGAGTCTCACGGATAATTGTTTCTATATTTTTATAAACGACAGTGTCTGAGATAGAAAATCCAGGGTTCTCACAGTTCGTAGAGTCTGCCATAAGAAGAAGTGTTTTTCTTTCTTCAAAAACTTTATAACGCTCCACTTCGTCATCTGTTGGGATTCCGTCATTATGCTCAAGACGAAGATCTCCAGTATGGACAATATCACCGTACGGAGTTTCGATCATGATGCCCATAGAATCAGGGATCGCATGGGTTACTCCAAAAAATCTAACCTTCAAGTCACCTAAAGTAACAGCGTCTCCTTTTTCCACTATGTTAATAGTCAAAGGGGAGAGATGAGGAAATTCCTCTTGCCTCTTTTTAATCATAAGTGACGTAAAAAGTCGTGCGTAAATTTGAGGGTTCCCTATGCGTGGCATGATATATGGGATAGAACCAATATGGTCAAGGTGCCCATGAGTTATGAGTACGCCTTTAATCTTGTGCTTATGCTCTTCAAGATATCGAGTGTTTGGCAAGATAAAATCAATTCCAGGTGTGCTCGTTTCAGTAAATTGAACACCACAATCTACTATGATGATAGTGTCCTTGTATTCTACAAGACTCATATTTCTCCCGATTTCTTCGACTCCACCAAGATGTATGACACGGATATCACCATCCTTAAGGGGGGGGATGTGATCAGTCTCTCTTTTACCAGTTACAGTGGTATCAAATTTTGGACCAACCATGGATCTTGGTGGGCGATTATTTCTCATACGGTTTCCATTTGTACGAGGAAATAGGTCTCCTGATTTTTTAAGAGGTAGTGTAGAAGGTGCGTGTTGACTGGTCGAAAAGTCAACTGTTGTTGGTAGAGTTTCGGTAACTGTTTCGAGAGTTTCGTCTATTTTTTGTGTGGTTGGGTTCATATATATTGTGTTATTAATGGAGACTATTTTGAATTATTTCTAATAAGGGTTTATAAAATGCTTGTGGCCAAACGTTCTCTGTGTACCTATACCAACTTTCCACGAGCATAAAACGTGAAGCGTTGTTATAACTATAGAGAGGTAGAGGGGATATGTTTTTGTCATTAGTAATATAGATAAGAGATGGAGCAAAAAGAAAGATGCCTGGGATTTCTTCATTAAATTCTTTTCTTACAGCGTCATAAGCAGAAATACGATCTTCTTCTATGGTGCTAGATCTGAGTATTTCGAGGTTACTATCGAGCTCTTTACTTACATAGTTAGAGATATTAAGACCTGGGTATATACGTTGTGAAGAATGCCAGAAAGCGTAAAGATCAGAAGAGGATTCAGTAATTGCCCCAAAAAGAAGGACTTGGAAGTCTCTGTCTTTGATAATATTTTGATTGAGGTCTGAGACGTCGTATATAGCTATAGTTGTAGTAACACCAATTTTTGCCCAGTCAGACTTTATCATTTCTGCAACTTTTCTCATTTCGTCTGTATTCACAGTTGCAAGAGTTATTTCAAGTGTTGTTGAGGCTGTTTTTACTGCTTTACTTTTTATGAGAAGCTCTTTAGCGGTAGATGTATTGTATTCCGAGAGAGTATTTTCAGTGTCAAATGGATATGGGTTGTTAATTACTTTTCCATATTTAAAAAGCACTTGATCGACAATTGCCTGCTTATTAATAGCCATCTGAAGTGCGGCGCGGACGTTTTTATCTGCAAGCGGAGAAGATTTATTGGGGTTAAAAAAGATAGCAAATGTACGAGGGAGGAGGGATGTTCTGATACTGCTCGTTGCAAGGTTTAGTGATACAACTTTTTCAGGTGAGATGCCGTGAATTCTTGTGATGTCTTTATCACTAAATGCTTTCATGAGGTACTTTTCATTTTGGTATGCTGTAAGTATAAGAGTTTCAACATAAGGCCTTCCGAGAGTGTAGTACTCATGTGCTTTCATTGTGAAAGTAGTAGGAATACCTGATTCGGTCATAATGTTTTCTATTTTGTAAGGACCACTTCCTATAGCATGGATATTAAAGTCACTAAGACTAATTTGATCTTCATTTAAATTCTTCCAAATATGTTTTGGAAGAATTCCAAGAGAAAGAGTTTCCATAAAAAGTGGGAAAGGTTTTTTAAGAATGAAAGTTACTTGTGTGTCACTATTTTTCTCTACAGTAATCCCTTCCCATTTAATTCTGTGAGGGCTTTTAATTATTGGATTTTGGACAACATCAATAGTATAGATAATGTCATCTGCAGTCACTTTTTCTCCATCGTGGAATGTTGAAGTTTTTTTGAGAGTTGCAATATAACGGAGCCCATCGTCACTCATTTCAATTTTCTCTGCCATATCAATAATCACTTGACCTACTCCATTTTTCTTTGTAAGACCTGCAAAAACAAGTGAAGTGAGATCTTCGTCTTGGTCCGAGATTGCAAGAACTGGGTTAATGAATCTAGGAGTACCTACAATACCTTCATGAATTGTTCCCCCATAAGTGGGTGTTATGATAAGAAAGCGTTTATTAAATGAGATAAGGGCAGCAAAAAAAAAGGCTACCCCAAGGATAAGAAGAAGCCAAAAAGCTAAGACTTTTTCTGGGGAAAGAGACCGGTAAATATGGTTTATTTTTCCTTTAAAAGTATTAAGTTTTGCTTTGTAATGGGATGTGTCCATGGTGAAATTTCACAGAGGACTATCTATTATAATAATGTCATTAGCGAACAATGAGGGGGTACAGGACAGACAGTACAAACATTGCGGCAATAACAATAGTTAAACGATGAAGAGATTTCTCTACGCCTCGTTTTTCGAGTGCAGCACCCGATCCTCCGTCAGCACCAAAAGCTCCTGAGGCGTCAGTGTTGGCTCTTTGTATAAGGACAAGAGTAGTGAGGAGAATCGCTAGAAATACCTGCACAATAGATAGCAATTGAAACATGAGGGTAGTATAACACGACAGAAAGATTTTCGCAAAATATTTTTTAAGGAACAGTTTATCTTAAAGAGATACTTTATTTTCGAATAATACCGCAAGGTCTTAACCTAAAATCCTGTTCTACCTACTAGAAAAACCTTTTATAGTACAAAGGATTTTTAGACATCTTTAGTTTTGAAGAGGGTTCTATTTTTATATCATTTCTAGTTTTTTAATCTCGTCTATTGCGATAGTTTTTTCACCATTTCTTGTTGAGACCTTACCTCGCACAACAAGAGGGGTATCTACAATGATAAGTTCTCGATAGCGTTTATATGTTTCTGGGAAAACAGCAACTTCAATAAAACCACTGTAGTCACGAATTTTTAGCAGAGCCATTTTATCACCCTTCTTAGTGATTGTGATTTTAATCGCCTCAATAATTACTGCAAGAGAAGTTTCTTTCCCATCGATAGCTTCAGTGTGTATTTTTTCAATAGTAATATTTCTTGCGACAATTTTTTCCTTCCAAGGATCAAGAGGGAAGCCTGAAACGAATAGACCCAGAAGTTCTTTTTCCCAAGAAAGTTTTTGTTTTTGTGAAGCAATTGGTACTTTTTTCATAACAAAAGGTGACTCAGTTTTGGTTTCAAAAAGACTGGTTTGCAGTATGTTATCTTTAACCACATGTTTATGGAACTCAAGAATGCTTTCGGTGTTTGCTAATATCTCATTTCGTTCACCAAAGTGGTCAAGCGCTCCACACATAGTGAGCGCTTCAAGAGATTTTTTGTTAAGATTTTTATGTGTGATACGTCTGATAAAATTTTCAAAAGAAGTAAATGGCCCAGAGTTTTTTCTTTCTGCAATGATTGCATCTGCAATATCAACACCAAGATTTTTTACTGTGTAAAGACCAAAACGTATCTCCTCAGAACCTTCTTTACTTAGAACTACAGTAAAACCACCCTCACTTTTATTAATATCTGGAGGAAGGACAATAATTCCCATGCGTTTACACTCTGTAACAATTTCTGAAATCTTTTCAACATCACCACTTTCATTTGTTAAAACAGCAGTCATGTATGCAAGAGGGTAGTTTGCTTTCATGTAAGCTGTTTGATAAGCAACGCGACCATAACTTGCCGCATGAGCTTTGTTGAATCCATAAGCTGCAAACGGCTCAATAAGAGACCAAAGCTCCTGGCTTTTTTTTGCTGAGAGTCCGTGCTCAAGAAACCCTTTCATTAGTTTTTCTTTCTGTGATTGCATTTCCGCAGGAATTTTCTTCCCCATCGCTTTTCTTAGTTTGTCTGCTTCAAGCCAAGAGTACCCAGCAAGGTGGATAGCGATAAGCATCACGTCATCTTGGTATACAATAACTCCAAAAGACTGATCAAGAATTGGTTCAAGGCGGGGGTCTAGGAAAGAAACAAGAGAAGGGGTATGTTTTCGTTTAATATACTCTGGAATCATTTCAAGTGGTCCTGGACGGTAGAGAGCTACCATAGCATTGATGTCAAAAATAGTACTTGGTTTCAGTTCCTTAAGAAATCGTGTCATCCCGGAACCGTTTAGTTGGAATAGTCCCATAGTTTCTCCGCGGGCAAGCATGGAGAATGTTTTCGTGTCTTCAAGTGAAATATCTTCGATGTCAATAATAACTCCGTAACGTTCTTTTGTTAAAGCAATAGCATCTCCTAAGATGGTGAGGTTTCTAATCCCTAAGAAATCAAATTTAAGAAGACCAGCATCTTCAATGGTATACATATCATATTGAGTGATAATTTTTCCGCCTTTAGGATCTTTTTGTATTGGTGTAAAGTCCCAAAGCGGGCGCGGTGAAATAACTGTACCTGCTGCATGAACAGAAATATGTCGAGCACAGCCTTCAACTTTTTGAGCCATGTCGAGAATCTCTTGGGTTTCGCGCTCCGTGTCGTACATTTCTTTAAGTTCAGGAATTTCTAAAAGAGCGCTTGCGATAGTAACAGGGAAACCTTGTTTTGGAGGAGGAATCATTTTGCTGATACGATCACCTACCATGTAAGGGTACTTCATAGCACGAGCTACATCTCTCACAGCTCCACGAGCCATCATGGTGCCAAATGTTCCAATTTGTGCCACGTTATCAATACCATACTTCCTTCTTGCGTAGTCAATAACCTCGTCTCGTCGTATGTCTGCATAATCCATATCAATATCTGGAGCTGAAGGTCGTTCAGGGTTAAGGAATCGCTCAAAAGGAAGTTTGTATAATAAAGGGTCACACTTCGTTACTTGGAGAAGATAAGTAACCAGAGAACCTGCAACTGAACCTCGAATATTGGTGAGTATATTATTTTCTCGAGAGTATCTAAGAAGGTCGTGTACTACTAAGAAGTAAGGGGAGTACCCTTTATTAGAAATTACTTTAAGTTCATAGTCTAGTCTAGTTTTTACTTCTTCAGTTAGCTCTAACTTTCTCACAGAAAGTCCTTCATAAGCAAGCTCACATAGGTCCTCGTCATAACTTTTTTTGTAGGGGATATCAGGAAACACCCAGTGCCCAAGAGGTATCTCCACATCACAAAGGTCTGCAATTTTAAGTGTGTTTGTAAGAGCCTCAGGGATATCTAAAAAATTATCACTTTGTGAATTTGTTTCAAAAGCAAAACTATCTCTTTGAAAAAGGTGATTGTATTCCTCGAGCGAGTGCTCTTCTCCTTGGATAAGGTAGAGTATTTTATGAGCAGGTTTATCTTGTAAAAAAAGATAATGAGTATTCCAGGTTGCAACTAAAGGGGTGTTTTTTTCTTTACTTAAAGTAATTGTTTCAGCACGCATTTCTCGACTAGTGTTAGAGTTATTTTGAGAGTTAATTTCTAGGTAGTAGAAGTCTCCAAAGTTTTTTTTATAAAAATCAAAACGAATAAGCGCAAGTTTCTTATCTATAATGAGCAGATTACTTACGTCACCCCAAATCCCTCCAGAAAGGACAATAAGACCTTCTTTATAATTAAGAAGTATTTCGTCAGTAAGAATAGGCTCGATAGGGTTTTGTATGTTAATTAAAGAAGTTATACGCATCAGGTTTTTGTAACCAGTAAAATCTTTTGCGATAAGAACAATTTTAAATTTGCGTTCGTTGCAGTAAATTGTAAATTCAACTCCAATAATAGGCTTAATACCTTCTTTTTTACAAGTACTATAAAACTCTATCGTCCCGTACATATTACTGTAGTCAGTAAGTGCCAAAGCGGGCATGTTTACTTTTTTTGCTTCTTGTATTAAATCAGCAACTTTTGGAAGTGCTCGTAAAAGAGAAAAGTGGGAGTGGTTACGAAGATGCACGAACATATACGAAATAGTGTAGCAAAAAGAAGATTAAGTTACATAGCATAACTTTTTAAGCTTTTAAAAGGATTTTATCAGACAAAGTTATAAAAAAGTTAAGGTAGTTTTTAATCATAAAATTAGCATTTTTTATTAATTAAATTTTATTTAACAGATTTAAATTTAATTTGTATAATAAAGATATTTAAACTATTAGACAATAAAGAATGTTATTAAAATAATAAAAATAAATAAAATTTCTATTGAAGTTAAAATAGTTTTATTTAACGTAGGGTAAATTTAAATAAAAAGGGTTAATCCTGTTTTCATTACGGTATCAGTGTGTCTCGAGTTGTTTTGTTTAGCAAAACTTCTTTTTAGGAGTTTTGTTTCTTATTCTAAAATTATTTATTTATAAATATTTTTTATTAATTTAATATAACCTTATAATACAAGACTTTTAAACTATTAGATTTTTAATTATTATTTAATAAATTTTCTTTTAAATTTAAAAAGGTATTAATATTTTATTTTTTTTAATTATTAGCTTCCTGATTGTCAAGAAAAATAATTATTTTTTAATTTTTTGTTAAAAGAATCAAAGATTTTTTTTAGTAATTTTTTACTAATTTAATTTAAAAAAATTTTTAAATTATCGAAAATTAACTTTCTAAAATAAGGATTTTTTAAATGTACTTTATCCACAATCTTTACCAGTTTTAGTATGTACTTAGCTTACATATTTACTATACTGATTAACATAAAACTTCATGCAAGATCTTCGTACTCGAATTGGTCGTACATTGTCTATGGCATTAGCCATATATTTCATACAAGCTCTTTCGTTTTCCACAGCTTATGCAGCTGTTATTAGTGGGGACTTTAGAACAAAAACCCCTAAGATAGAATCTCAAATAGAAGCTCCTTTTTCTTTAAATAAAATTAAAGATAAATTCAAAAAAAATCCTTACTTATTTTCAAGTCTGGTTTCAAATAGAAAGCTTTCTTCTAAAGATACTGGTTTAATCAAACCAATTTTTTCTTCTTTTAAAACATTAAAGACTTCTGACTCTTTTTATGTAACTCAAAATAACTTCAATGAAAACTTTTCGTTTTTAAAAGCTGAAAAAAGAAAGATCGATATTGCCGGAGGAGGTATTGTTCCACAAGATTTATTAGAAAGTATTTCTTATGTTACAGGCCTGTTCACTCCTAAAACATTTTCTAAAAGTGTATACATATCAAACGCCACTTCCCCATCCCCAACTTACGAGTTTGTGAACCCTTTGGTTTCAAAGATAAAATTTGGACATTTTAAATCCTACACACCATTTATTTTTGCTGCCACAAATGTGAGAGCAGCAGAGGAGTCTGGAGG
>JAYTIW010000060.1:0-9677 GCA_043731575.1 Minisyncoccota bacterium
CACTTATAAAATTGTACTCACTCTATCCTGATGTTGTTTTTGCAAAAGGGGGTTACGCAAGCTTCCCGACACTCCTTGCAGCAAGAATCCTTTCTATTCCTGTCGTTATTCATGAAAGTGACACAGTACCTGGACGTACCACTACATGGGCAGGAAAGTTCGCTGCTCGAGTTGCTCTTTCTTATGGAGAAGCCTCTGCATTTTACCCGAGTGATAAGATTGCTCTTACTGGTCAACCAATACGAGATGCTCTCCTTCCTCCAACTGATTTTGAAAAAAAATATACTAAAAAAAATCGTCCGGTTATTCTTGTGTATGGGGGATCTCAAGGTAGCCAGATCCTTAACACAGCAGTTTTAGAAGCACTCCCTACACTTCTTAATAACTACGATGTAGTTCATCAAGCTGGAAAAGAAAACAGTTTGGAAGTAGTAGAAGTTGCAAGACATCTCCTGCTTAATCACGAGTTTAAGGATAGATACTTTGTAGATGGTTTTATAGACGTGTCTTTGTTTTATCCAAAAGTAGATATTGCTATTACAAGAGCTGGATCTTCCATGTTTGAAATGGTTTTATGGAGAATTCCAATGATAGTTGTTCCTATTTCAGAAACTATTAGTAGAGACCAAAGAAGCAATGCGTACGCCATGGCATCTCACGGAGTGGCAACTGTACTAGAAGAAAATAATCTTGGATCAAATGTTCTCAGTTCTCTTGTGTCAAGAATCTTAGACACTGAAGAAGAGTATGATAGTATGACAAAAAACGCACATCTCTTTGAAGATTCTAGAACTGCTGCAACTACTATTGCAAGAGAGCTTCTTCGTATCTGTCTTAGTCACACATAAGCACAATAGCAACTATCATGAACATACCATCTATCGTCACACGTTTTGCACCTAGTCCAACTGGTTTTCAGCATGTTGGAGGTATTCGTACTGCGCTCTACGCATGGGCATGGGCAAAAAAGAACAATGGAAGATTTATCCTACGGATAGAAGATACTGATAAGGTTCGTGAAGTGGAGGGTTCTATCCCTCATGTAATAGAGTCTCTTAAGTGGCTTGGGATTTCATGGGACGAGGGGATCGATATTGGTGGTCCTCACGCACCATATCTCCAATCAGAGAGACTTGAGTCCTACAAAAAATATGCTAAGATTCTTGTCGAGAAAGGATATGCGTACCCTGACCCATTCACAGAAGAAGAAACTGCTAGATTACGGCTAGATGCAGAACAGAACAAAAAACTGTTCTTGTATCGAAATTATCGTCCAGAAGTTTTCGGGGTATGGGATGGAACTAAACCCCTTCGTTTCAAGGTTCCAGAAATAAAAAGTTATACCTGGAATGATGCGGTACGAGGAGAATTAACTGCTGGCCCTGAAGCATTAGATGATTTTATTTTAATAAAAAGTGATGGATACCCAACATATAACTTCGCACATATTATTGATGATCTTGAAATGGAGGTAACTCATATTATGCGTGCAGATGAGTTTATCGCATCAACCCCTAAGTTTCTGTCACTCTATGAAGCACTTTCAATAACTCCTCCAGTTTTTGTAACATTACCACCGATTCTTGCACCAGAAGGAAATAAAAAGCTTGGTAAACGTGACGGCGCTAAAGATATTCTTGAATACAGAAACGAAGGATATCTTCCTCAGGCTATGGTTAATTTTTTAGCATTTCTTGGGTGGAACCCAGGAGGGGAGAAAGAAATAATGACCGCCGAAGAGATCGTTTCTTTATTTGAAATTGAAAAAATTCATAAAGCAGGGGCCATGTTTAATGATGAGAAATTACTTTGGATGAATAAAGAGCATATTCGCCTCCAGACAAGAGAAGAACAGTTGCTGCACATTAAAAAATACTTTAAAGAGTACCCTCTTGATTTACTTGAAAGACTTTTACCAACCATCATAGATCGGATATCGTTGTACGGAGAACTAACTTCTATCGAAGCAATAGAATTTAGGTTTTTTATTACACAACCATCTCTTGATAAAGATTCTTTGCAGAAAATTATTTGGAAGGATAAGAATCTTGGTGAGGCACGTATGCATTTGGAAGCTCTAAAAACAAACTTAACAACAGGGGACTTTTCATCTCCTGCTAGCATTAAAGAAATAATTATGCCTTATGCAGAAATTCACGGGAGAGGGAATGTCTTATGGCCACTCCGTATGACCTTATCAGGTCAAGAGAAATCGGTTGATCCGTTTAGTATTTGTTATGTACTTGGTAAGGAAGAGGTTATCTCACGTATTACACGAACAATTGCGGCTATTGACTCATAACAATAACTCACTTTTTAACATGTCATCTCGCTCTTTTGTAACTTTACTCCTTGTTGCTTCACTTCTTATTATAAGTGTGCCAATTCCGCACAGTTCTGTATTAGCGCAAACCGCTGACCAATTAAAAGGTGATCTTGATGTACTGTCTACTCAAATTAAAGCACTTGATGACGAAATAAAAGCTTACAATACAAAAATTAGTAAAACACAAGGAGAAGCAAAAACCCTTAAAGATGCACTTTCTAGACTTGAAGTTAGGCGCATAGGGCTTGCAAAAGATATTGCGTATACAAAATTACGTATTAATCAAGCAGAACAAAACATTAACTTCACACAAGGTAAAATACAAAATACCGAGACAACACTTGAGAAAACTAAAGCAAGCCTATCGGAGTCACTTAGGTCGCTTGTGTATAATGAACAATCACTCCCGTACTTTGTAAGTACACTTGCTGATGGATCTCATTTGTCGGACGCTCTTGACATTACTAAGCGAGGAGGAGAGTTAACATCAGCAATTAACCAAAAAACGCGATCACTAGTTGATGTAAAAACAACACTCTCTATTCAAAAAGCTTCTTACGAACAACATAAGAATGTGCTCGTGACACTTAATCAAACACTTACAGGTCAGAAACAAGTAGTCGACCAGACTTCTAAAGATAAAAACAGTCTTCTTTCAGAGACTAGAAATAAAGAAAGTGCATATCAAAAACTCCTAACAGAAAGAAAGAAAAAGAAAGGGGAGCTTGAAGCTGAAATGTTAGATGTTGAAGCAAAACTTCAAACAATCGTAGATGTAAGTAAGATTCCAAAGTATGGTAAAGGAATTCTTAAATATCCACTTGATAACGTTATTATTACACAGTACTTTGGGAATACTCCATTCTCAAGTAAAAATCCTCAAGTTTATAATGGTTCCGGCCATAACGGAATTGATTTTGGAATAAAAATGGGTACACCAATTCTTTCTGCGGCTGCTGGAACAGTACTTGGTACAGGAGACACTGACACAGCATGTAGTGGAGTCTCATACGGGAAATGGGTTCTTGTGAAGCATGCTAATGGTCTCGCAACTCTCTACGCCCATCTTTCAGTTATTCAAGCGAGAGTAGGAGACCAAGTGTCTTCTCGTCAACAAATTGGATTATCAGGTAATACTGGATATAGTACCGGACCACATCTTCATTTTACTGTCTACGCATCTGATGCAGTACAAATTACTAATTATAAAAGTAAAGTCTGTGGAACAAATATGACTATGCCTATCGCTCCACGAGCCGGATATCTTAACCCATTGTCATATTTATAATATACTACAGATATGCTTACATTTACTATTCCAGCAGTTATCCTCTTTATGCTTTTAGCATTCTTGGTCGGGGTAGGGGTTGGGGGGGCTATCATTTATAATAAAGCGACAGAAAAATAGTATTAAAAATTTCTTATGCTTACTTTTACTATTCCATCGTTTATCCTCCTCCTTTTTATTTGTTTTTTAGTAGGGGCTGGTGTAGGTATTTGGTTAGTGCTCACTCAGTGGAAGTAAAGGACTATTGTGGTAGTAGGTAGACTGTGTGATGGGTGTTTTACTTTGTTTAAAAAATCAATTAAAAGGCTTTATTTTAGTATAGTATGTCGTAAAAGATATATTGTGCGACACTAGCCTATTATAACAAAAGCCCCTTAAACCTTACATACAAAGGATTTAAATGTTTGTCTTTTAATCATAATAATTTCTTATTTTAAATAGTAAGAACCCCTCACCCTTCCTTGGTTTGCAGTTGGACTGATTCTTATTTCTAAGATTCTATCAGGTATCTATTTTAAAATAATTGCTTTGTTTATGGAAGATTCTCTACGTGTAGGGCTAAATAATAACTTCTTAAAAACTTGTAAGCCAGTAAATCCCTAACCCCTTATAAACAGTTCAAAAAGAGCCTCAGAGAGGTCTTGATTTTATTTTAGAGGATACTACCTACGTCTTACTTATTTCTATAAAAGCTTTAAACCTTAATTTTTAAAACTCTAATAACAACTCTCTAGTAAATACTTCTCGTGCTTAGAAAAAAATTGCACTACCATTTTTACTTTTTAAGTACCTCTACTAGCATTTTAAATGATTAATTTTTTGTATGTATGGAGAGTTGTGTGATTTTTATTTTTTCGACTAGTTTTTTGGTTGGTTTTTTATAAAATATAGTAAAAAGAAAGTAAGTATAAAATCTTTTTAATTTATTATGTTTTAAACTATTAGATATAACAGAAAGTACACATTTCTTACTTAATTGGTCTTGGTGTACTTCTCCTCTAGCAAACTTTTGTGAACATGTGTAGACATTGGTCAATGGAAATAATATCAGTTGTAGTTCCTACTCGCTCCTTCACTTCAACACCACCCAAAGCAAGAGATTTATCACTCACAACTACTCTCATTGGGATTCCAAGTAGGTCACTATCAGTAAACTTTTCCCCTGCTTGTAGCTCACGGTCGTCAAAAAGAACTTCAACATGATTTTCTAGTAATCTCTTATAGAGTTCTTCTGCTTGTTTATAACTCTCTCCATTCTTGTCTTTTCCTAAAACAATAAGATGAATAGAAAATGGTGCGATGGATGCTGGCCAGACAAGTCCTTTTTCATCTGCAAGCTTCTCAACCACAACACCCATAAGTCTGCTTGGACCAATACCATATGATCCCATGTAGATGAGTTGTTGCTCACCTTTTTCGTCTGTGTACGTGTAGTCGAGAGCTTTACTAAAGCGTGTATCAAGTGGGAAAATATTTCCAACTTCACAAGCTTTGATTTGCTCAAGGCTTTCAAAGTCTACACCAAGTTTCTTGGTATTGTCCTCATTAACAACTTCTTTGTTGTATGCAATCTTGTTCTTTCGATCAACATAGATAAGATCTTCACCTGCTTCGGTAAGTGTCTGGAATTCATGAGAGAAGTTTGGTGTGAAGTCTCCACCGGAGGCAACTGTAAGAAATGTATCTTCTCCAATACCTATATCCTTAAAAATATTTGCATAAACTGTTTTCATCTTTTCATAGTACTTCATAAGATCTTCTTGATCTTTATGGAAGCTGTAAAGATCTTTCATACGAAATTCACGTCCACGTAAAAGTCCAGATTTTGCTCTTGCTTCATTACGGAATTTTGTTTGTATCTGGTAAAGTGCAACAGGTAGATCGCGGTATGATCGTGCAATGTCTTTAACAATAGGCGTGATAACATCCTCATGGGTTGGATTAAGTACATATGAGTTAGAGCTTTTTTCCTTTGAAGCAGTATTCGCAGGGATTGTCTTCATGAGAACATCAATAGTGTCAAGGCGTCCTGTTGCACTCCATCTTTCTTCTGGAGAGAGCGATGGCATAAGGAGCTCATTACCAACAGTATTCATATGTAATCTGATGATATCTTCAATCTTTCGAAGTACACGTAGTCCAAGAGGAAGCATAGTGTAAACTCCGGCCATTTCTTTGTGAATATATCCAGCACGTGTAAGGAGTATCGCATTTTTAGATACTTCATCGGCTGGAGCTTCTTTTCTTGTTTTTGTATAAAGTTGGGACTGTCTCATGCTTATTATGTTGTATTAAATTATTCTAGCAAATTTAAGCTCTAATGTCGTTAATAGTGACAACAATAAGGAGAAGTATTAGTGCTAAGAAACCTGCAACGTTGACCCAAGAATAGTAGTTGTAGGGTATTTTTCTTCGAAATACTGTTTCAATAAAGACCACCACCATTCTCCCTCCATCAAGAGCTGGGAGTGGAAGGATATTAAATATTGCAAGATTAATGGAAAGTACTGCAACAAGTGTAAGGATAGCACTTACTCCGTATTCACTTGTCTCCCCTACTATTTTAGCGATGCCTACAGGTCCAGAAAGCGAGGATAGAACTTCACGACCTTGGAATAAAGAAGTTACAACTCCAACAAGTCCTTCGATCGTGAGAGAAGTAATAGTTACTGTTTTGCCATATCCAAGTGTAATTGCTTCTAAGGCGGTCGTCTGTACACTACCTACTTGTTCAATAGAGACACCGAGTGCTTTTTTGTCAGGAACAATGCCGTAGACAGCTGAAACAGTTGTTGATTTTTGTTGCCCATCTGGAGATTTATAATTAATAACAAAAGGAGTATTTTGGTGAGCTGCTATAAATGAAATAAGAGAAGTTGCGGTTGTAAGTGGAGCAACTTGACCAGCATTTGTCATTGTAAGTATTGTTGAACCAGGAATAATACCCGCTTTGAATGCAGGACTTTCTTTCGACACATCAGTAACTATAAGTGAACTATTTTTTATCCTCCCTCCAAAAACTTCATCATCAGCACTAATTGTTATGGTGCCATATGAGATGCCAATAAAAATAAAAAGAGCGAGAAACATATTCATCGTGACCCCTGCGACAAGTACGAGGAGTTGTGCCCACCAAGGACGGTTTCCAAATGCTCGAGGGTGAGTTGCTGCACCGTGAGCCTTCTTGTCTTCTTCACTACCATTCTCTCCCCAAATAGAAACGTAGCCACCAAGCGGAAGCGCATTAATTGCGTAGGTTGTCTCTCCAAATTTTTTGGCAAAGATTCGTGGAGGAAATCCAAATGCGAATTCATCAACGCGCATCCCGGTAAGTTTTGCAACAATGAAATGTCCAAACTCATGAACAACCACCAGAACTAATAAAATAATAATAAATAAAGCTATAGCAGATAACGACATAATTTTCTATAGTGTACCACAAAGGACGGACTGTAGCAGGTAGACTGTAGACTTCAGCTTTTTGATTTAAATTAACAAAAAACTAACATCGGAAGATGTTAGTTTTTTAGCTACAGCCTACAGGCTAATGGCTACAGTCTATTATTCGCCCATTACTTCTTTTTCTTTTTTATTAAAGAAGTCTTCAAGTTCTTGGTTAGCCCCATCAACTATTTTTTGCATTTGGTCGCGATACATTCTTTGTTCGTCTTCACTATATACTCCTTCTTTTGCTTCGGCATCAATTGTTTTATTAGTTTCTTCACGAAGAGCACGTACACGAACCCTCGCATCTTCTAGTCTGTCTTTTAATAGCTTCACAAGCTTAGTTCTTGTTTCTGTTGTAAGACTTGGGAAGTGTACACGCAGTCCTTCACCGTCAGAAGAAACAGAAAGTCCAAGATCTGCGTCGTTAATAGCTTTTTCCATTGTACCAATAATAGATTTGTCCCATGGTGCAACACGAATAGACCTTGGATCTTCGATGGTGATGCCTGCAGCATGAGCGAGCTGGGTACGAGCGCCATACATGTCTATATACACGAGGTCAAGAACTTGTGGAGTAGCACGTCCAGTTTGAATAGATCGGTATTCAGATTTTAGCCACTCTGTAATGGTATTTTTTTGTGTAGTAACAGAAGAAAAGTCATAGGACATAGGGGTAGATGTTAGAGATTAGATTTTAGACGTTAGATGGTTACGGACACTAAATTCATATTCAGTACACAAATTGTACATTAGTCTTTGACTTGGGGCAAGAGAAGTGAAAGATACTCAAGAAGAGCTTTACCGGAGGATGATGGGTCGGAAGCGCAGGACGCAACTTCAAGTACTTCTTGCACATATTTTTGATAAGTACTCTTTTTTGTAAGTGACGGTACTAGTGAAAGAATAAAAGTTCGCACACCCTCCCTGTCCTTTCTCCCCTCTACATCAACTTTTGTGAGAAGTTTTACAATATACGGGAGCTTTATTCTTTGTGTATGAGGTGTTTTAAGAAAGATCCCTGCTTCACTATTCTTTTCTATGTCACCATCCCCACTCCTTTTTTCTTGCAATCTTGAATAAAGTGTTGGAATAATTGCATTTTTGTTACTTGTTATAAAAATAAAAGTAACACCAAGACGAGGTTCTTCTACTATTTTAAGAAGTGCATTTTGGGCTGGGACAGTAATTGTGTGGAATGAAACAAGTGCGGTCTTTTTGCCTTCATACGGAGTATTCGCCCATCGTATTAGTGTGCGAACTGTGTCTATATCAACAACCGTACAGTCCTGTAGGATATGTGCAATAGAATTGGAAGTAAGTTCCTTCCAGACTTTTTCTGTAAAAAGTTTTCGGTCACTATCTATAAAAAGTGTTGCGTGATGTGACACTGAATCAATAATGTTCATGGGTGTTAGTATACCAAGAAAAAATAAGAGTTTTATTTGTTAATCCGTTGTTGATTATTTTTTTGCAAAAATTGAGCGCTTATAGGTATCGAGATGTTCAAGAGCTATACCGGTACCTTTGGCGACGCAGTAGAACGCGTCCGGTGCTAGTACTGCCTTTACTCCAGTGCGACGCTCAACTAAGTCTGGGAAGTGACGAAGCATGGAAGACCCTCCACTCATAATGATACCATTATCGATGATGTCGGAAGCAAGTTCAGGAGGTGTTTCTTGAAGCACATCACGTATTGCTTTAATCATAAGTTTAAGCTCTTTGTCGATTGCTTTTACTATTTCATTAGTACGTATTTCAACTGTTCGTGGAAGTCCTGCAATAAAATCACGCCCTTTAACTTTAAGTACCAACTCATCCTCAATCGGTAAAGCTGATCCAATCTTTATTTTAATATCTTCTGCTGTCTGGTCTCCAATAGCTAGATTGTATGTTTTCTTTACGTAGTCAATAATAGCTTGATCAATTTTGTTTCCGGCACATTTTACGGATGTACTGCAGACAATACCACCGAGTGAAATCACTGCAACGTCTGTTGTTCCTCCTCCAATGTCAACAATCATTCTTCCTTGCGCTTCGTGAATCGGAATACCTGCACCAATAGCTGCAAGAATTGGCTCTTTCACAACGTATGCATTACGAGCACCTGCTTTAAGCGCTGCTTCTATTACTGCACGACGCTCTGTTGACGTCACACCTGCTGGCACTGAAATCATTACATCAGGCTTAAAAAGATTGAAACCACCAAGTGCTTTATGGATATAATAACGAAGCATTGCTTCGGTCACTCTATAGTCAGCAATTACGCCGTCACGCATAGGACGATATGCAGTGATTGAATCAGGGGTTTTCCCAATCATATCTTTGGCTTCACTTCCAACAGCTAAGATGTGTGTACCTGTTTCAGAAACAGCAACAACTGAGGGCTCAACAAGTACAACTCCTTTTCCAGGAACATACACAAGTGTATTTGCGGTACCTAAGTCGATGCCTAACTTCTTAAAAAAGAATCCCATAGATACCTCAATTATAGCACAAAGAACAGGCTGTAGCTTGTAGCCGTTATAGATAATTAAAACTGTTACCGAAACCACCCTCTTTAGATAAGAATAAACGTTACCCTAGGTTCATATGCATATGAACACAAAAAAGGAACTT
>JAYTIW010000061.1:0-3828 GCA_043731575.1 Minisyncoccota bacterium
GAAATATTTGAAAAAGCGATGCTTGAGGTAAGCGGAATATTCTTTTGACCAGTCTCGTTAAAAAGAGCTTCCGTATCTATTACCTCTAGGTACTTTTCAACCTCTATAAATCTAAGTGGCAACTGTCGTATGCTTTGGACAAGTGATTGTATCGTGTTGTACGCATCATTTATCCAGCTCCAAATAGCATAGACTGCGCCAATTGAAATGAGGTTTTTAATTGCAAGCACAAAAATAATAATAGTACTGATAGTTCTACTTGTATGCATGACGAGACCTCTTCTGAAGCCATGACGTAAGTTTAGACTCCAAGTAAGAGTGGAGTATTCGATAATTGAGAATCTGTTTGTAAGGTATTTTTTTAAATAATGAGCTTCGGCGGCGATTACTTTTATAAGCGTGAGATGCTGGAATGCCTCAGTTCTAACTTTCTTTTGAGTGTCCCAGTTTTCTACATGCTTTTTAATAAAAGGCCTATGAAATTGTGCAAACCTATTACTCCATATAATTATTCCAATAACTGTAGTTATACACCACAAAGCAAGGACTTTAGAATAGAAGCTAATTGCAATTATTGAGAATAATATTTGACTAACAGCGGGTAAAATAGTGAGTACGGTGTTTTGAATAATTTGCTGGACAGAGTTTTCTCCGCGATTAATTACTTGCAGTTTGATAGCAGAGTGACCTTCTTCATACTGAGAAGCGTTAAGTGAAAAGATTTTTTTGAAAGAATATTCTTCTAGGAATTGTTGGATGCCGTTATCTATTTTTTTGAGTGCATGGAGATCTGAGTACAGTCCAATTCTATTTCGTGTCACATTTGCTAT
Organism: Minisyncoccota bacterium; assembly: GCA_043731575.1. Classification (GTDB taxonomy): domain Bacteria; phylum Patescibacteriota; class Minisyncoccia; order Phycocordibacterales; family UBA5272; genus UBA11704. The sequence continues at coordinate 831 of JAYTIW010000061.1, forward strand.
AAAATATATTCCAATTAGCCAGGGGATGGTATGCACATTTTTTGTTACCAGCGCATCGAGCATTTTCGCAGCAATAAATATAGAACCAACCCCAATTGCTTGTTGAGTGATAATAGAAAAAAGTTGAATATAAAAATCCTTTTGAAACTTTTTGAGGAGTTTCCAAAGTCTAATGGTAAGAGAAAAGTATTTTTGCATTGAAAGTTTATAAGGACTACTTAGGTCTGCTTAAAATTAGTAGATATCTTTGGGTGATCTACAATTTACGTATGTAGGTGAAGATAGATGTCTTCAAGTGCTCGCACCGCATCTCCAGCTGCGATATTGTTCTGATGGTAGAGCACATCGGTACAGTCTCCAGCTGCCCATATGCCTTTGACGGATGTTTCTTGGGTGCGAGGGTTGGTCACAATATTTTTAGTAGGCGTCATTTCAAGAAGTCCTTCGACGTATGACGTAGCAGGAATCTGTCCAATTTCTACGAACACTGCGGATACGGGAAGCGTCACTTCTTCACCAGAATCTTTTTTGTATGTGATGGACTCAACAAACACGGAGCCTTCTACTTTTGTTGGGGATGCATTTTCTACGAGATTAAAGTGAGGGTTCTTCTTGATCTTTTCGATAGTGATGGCGTCCGCTCTCGGGGCACTTCGTGAGAGAAGTGTCACACTTTTACAATAGGCGAGAAGTTGTGCTGCTGACTCAAAGCCAGCGTTACCACCACCTACGACCACCACATCCATTCCGCCAAAGAGTGGTCCATCACAGGAGGCACAGTAGGTGAGACCTTTGTGCTCAAGGGTATCTGCTCCAGGAACATCAAGCCTACGACGAGAAGAACCTGAAGAGATGAGAACCGTTTTACTTTTTTGCTCGCCTTTGGCAGTTACCACAATGAAGTCACCATCTGTACCAGATACTCCTGTTACTTCAGTTTCTAGGATTGTGAGAATGTCGCCTTTATATTCCTCAACATGCGCACGGAGGGACTTGGCAAGGTCAGCACCTGAAATATGCGGCGTACTTATCCAGTTCTGGATGTCATCTGAAACAGTAGATTGCCCGCCCCACTCCTTCACGATAAGGAGTGTCTTAAGTTGTTTACGCGCCGCATAGACTGCTGCTGCTGTGCCCGCTGGGCCTCCTCCTACGATTATTAAATCGTAGGTAGGTTGTAGGTTGTGGGTGGTAGGTTGTAGAGGGGAATCCATAATTAAAAAGTTAGTTTTTTAATTATAGCATACATACTTTATCCAATAAGGCGGAACCCTTGACATATTTATTTTTTTATATTAGAGTGCAGGTGGTTATATATAGTCCTTTAATACTTACCTAGCAAGGAGAAGTTTCATGCAAAATATCAGAATTGAGGCCAATGTCTGGCATGCGCAGTTGTACATGTGGGGGTTACGCCTCTGGAAGACATTTGCGAGTTCACGTGAAGACATTTATGTTTCTTCGCACACGAATATTTGTCAGTATGTGCGTGTGCTTGTGCTTGCATCTATTGCTGCTGTCGGGTACTTTTTTGTAACAGCGTATCTTGGTGCAACGTTCATTTATTACCCAAGTGTGTATTTTGGGTGGGACTATTGGTCAAGTCTTGGTACGCTTGTTGCTTGGGTCGCCGCCGCCGCTCTTGCTGTAGTCTGTCTAGCCAATATTGGTGGTGGGATGAATTCAGTGATGCGTTGGTGGAGAAAAAAGACTCCTGTCGCCAAAAAACTTGAAGCTTTGATGGAAGGCACTCCTGACCGCCCTTCTATTGTCTCTGTTGCAAAGAAATATGTTGAAGCTCACACAGAAGGTTTCTGTGCTGGGATCGAAATTGTTGCACCGGCAGCTGTTGGACTCGGTACTCGTAATCAAAATATAGGTGGGTTCAGTGTCACTGTTCCTGTTAGGGTGCAAGAAGATCGCCCGAGTTTGGTATCTATTGACTACATTAGCTCAAGTAGGATTGAGTTTCTTCCTGTTTGGTGGAAACTTGTATTGATCTCACTTTTTTCTGCAGCCTTTCTTTTTATTTTCAATAGCGTCCACGAGTCAAAGCAAGATGTTGAGGCTGTGTGGGAAGGTGAGTGCAGTGTAGGTAAGTGGGAGAAAAATAGTTCATCATTACTCCAGTTAAATCTGACTTGTAACGGTAAAGAAGTACAAGTAACAGATACTGAAACTTTACTCTCTTACATTAATAATTCTGCGAAGCCTCGTTGCTTTGCAGACAAGAATAATGAACTTTACTGTAAAGTTAGTGATAAGAAGAGGATGAAGAAAAAAAGCGAATAAGAACCTTACGCGCTTAGTAGAAAATACCCCGATAACTACTTCGGGGTATTTTTTTGTGAAACCGTTTAGTATTTCTTTCTTTTACAAAGTACGGGAGTGATATACTCTATAAATATGGTAAAAAATACTAATAATTTAGTGGAATTGGCAAGACCATGTTTAGAAGAATTTGATACTTTTTGTAAGAACAATGATCTACTTGGAAAAGTGAAGACTGATCATATTGGACTTAAGTGTAGTAGCAAGGAAGTATATGAATTACAGAGATCTTTCTTTGAGTTTTAAAGTAAATTCATGTATCAGTCTATTATTTCAAAACGTAGGATTTCTATTATTGGACTTACTCAAGGCTTAGAGACTTCTGTCGGCCCACTTAATTATGTGGAGCTATCAGATCAGAAGCCAGATGGTTCTCAAAAAGATGTCATTGATCATTTAGAAGTCGTTCCTCTCACAATGTCGTATGAAGAACTAATCAATTATGTAAAAAGTAAAAAAGTAACACTTAAAGAAACTATAAAACCACATCATACGACCTATGATATTATTCTATCCTCTGGATTTATTATTAAACTCTCGCGAGAGATGTTGATTGATAAAATCAAGAGGAAAGAACTGGTATAGAGTTGCCTGTGATCTGTTGTCTAGTTACCTTTTGTCTTTTTAAGAAGGAAAAAGTAAATTTAAAAACCGAGTCGTACGACTC
>JAYTIW010000062.1:0-3788 GCA_043731575.1 Minisyncoccota bacterium
ACTCCTGTCTTTCTTCTAAACTTCTCATCGTTGAGTTTGATTATTTTAGTGTACATACACTAAGTGTATAGTGGGAGGGGGACTTTTGAAAGAGGTCTATTTTAACGTTTGCAATTTAAACGTTAAAATATTGAGATGAATACAAGGCGAGATGAATTTTTACGACCAAGGTGTACATATAGTACGACGCATGGAGGAAAAATTTTGAGCAACACAGTAGTCGCTCAATATTTTAACGTTTAGACCACGTTGGAGCCTTACGAGCTTTTTTAAGACCGAATTTCTTTCGTTCCACCTGACGTGAATCACGCTTTAAGAACCCAAGCTTCTTGAGTGTATTCTTCACCATCTCATCTCGTTCTACAAGCGTACGAGAAAGTCCATGACGAACAGCTTCTGCTTGTGCGTGGATACCACCACCAAGGACATGTACTGATACTGTGAACTTTTCACCAATTTCACTTTTTGTGAGAGCTTCTTGTGCGATCATCTGAAGGTCTTCTGTTACGAAGTACTCCTTAACATCTTTATCATTCACTAAAAATGAAGACTTTGTACCTGGAGTGATACGAACACGAGCAATAGCGGTCTTACGACGACCGACAGCTTCTATATAACGATTTTTAGTTTCTACTGACATAAGGGTAGTTGTTAGGGTATAGGGGTTAGGGTATAGTAAATATAAAAATACTAACTAATCTTTAATAATAAGATTCTTAATACGGATATCTTGAAGTCTATTTTTTGGAAGCATCCCTTTTACTGCGTGAGTAATGAGTTCTGCATAACCTTTCTTCTCAACAACATACTTAAGAGGCATTTCCTTAAGGCCACCTGGGTAACCAGAATATGACTTATGAACACTTTCGTTCATTTTGTTTCCTGTAACTTTAAGCTTCGTTGCATTAGTCACAGTAACAGTTACATCTGCTACACGATTTTTTACAAAGTTAACACTATCCTTAGCGTTAAGAAGTGCAGCAGCCTCTGATGCGATTCTTCCTAAAGCCTTATCTGTTGCGTCAATTGTGTGATTGGTTGTAGTCATACGAGTAAATAAATTGTAAAATTAAACGAATTCAATAATAGCCTTTTCTGCGCCATCAGAGAGACGTGTAGGGAGCTTAAGGATTCTTGTATATCCTCCATCAACATCTTTAAATTTTGGAGCATATTCTGAAAAAAGTTTCTGTGTTTCAGGATCTTGGTTCATAAGTCGAGACATAATAAGACGGCGACGTGCCACAGTATCTTCTTTTGCAAGAGTTACTAGCTTCTCGATAAAAGGACGGATTTCTTTTGCGCGAGCAAGAGTAGTCTCGATCTTTCCGTGGCGAATAAGGTTAACAAGAAGACTACGCACAAATGCTTTGCGCTGGTTCTTTTCTCGTCCGAATTTTCTGAATGCTTTGTGGTGTTTCATACGTCGTTGTTAATCGTTTACTTGTGTCTTTTTCTTCTAGGTATTACGCCTTAAGTTCAAGCCCTAAATCTGATAATGCTTTTTTAATTTCGTTAATACCTTTCTCACCGAGTCCGTCAGTTGAGAGAAGATCTGCCTCACTTTTACGAGCAAGTCCTCCTGCTGTACGAACAGAAGCTCCAACAAGAGCATTCTCAGTACGTGTAGAGAGACCTAGATCTTCTATTTTTACTTTACTAGCATCAGTGATGTCAAGCGCGTCGCCTGTTTCCATAATAGGTATAGGTGTTTGTTCTTTAGGCATTTCGATAACTTGTTCACGGAACCCAACAACAGACTGTAGCTGTGTGATCATTGTGTGAATTGAACTTTCAAGTGCCTCGTGAGGAGTAATAGTTCCATCTGTCTCGATTGTTACACGAAGACGGTTGTGGTCAGTTCTATCTCCTACACGCATGTTCTCTACTTCGTAACTTGCGCGACGGATAGGAGTAAAAGATGCGTCAAGATAAATAGTTCCAATATCTGCCTTTTCTCTCTGGAGAATATCTCGTGGAACATACCCAAGACCTTTTTCTATGGTTATTTCGATAGCAATATCAACATCCTTTGCAGTAGACTCACAAATATACTGATCGCTATTCATTACTTCTAACTGTGTAGGGAGAGTGATGTTCTTAGCGGTGATTGTCTTTGCACCTTTAATGTGAAGGGTTGCCTTTTGTGCATCGTCACCGTGTAATTTAAAACGAGTTTTCTTTAAGTTAAGAATAATAGCAATAACATCTTCTTTAATCCCATCAATTGATGAAAATTCATGTTTCACACCATCAATAGAAAGCGCTGTAATTGAAGCACCAGGAATAGAAGAAAGAATAATACGACGTAGTGAGTTACCAAGAGTATGTCCATATCCTGGGTAAAGTCCGTCAATTTCATAGACACCTGAAACAGCATCTTCTTTAACAATTCTTGGCTTTGATGGCAAAATGATAGAATGTGAAGACATATAGAATGTAAGTATCCTTAGGAGTTAATAGAAGTTAATAGAAGTTAATAGTGACGCACCTTGCACTTTATAAAGTAAAGTTGTTCTATTCTAACCCGAAATTGCAAAATATGCAAGTATGTGTTAGTGGAAACAGACTTTAGACCTTAGCTTGTAGACTGTAGCTAAAATTCTAGACCATAGATAAACAAATTCCGATGCGTTTTGTATGAAGCTACAGTCTACAGTCTACTAGCTAAAGTTTGCTATCTAGAATAGTACTCAAGAACTTTCTGTGTATCGAACATACCATCCACTTCACGAATTTCTGCTTTCATGGTTGCAGAAAACTTTTTAGGGTCAACTATAAGCATGTAGCTTGGTGTAGACGCAGTTAACTTCCCCTCAAGTTCTGTAAACAATTTTGTAGACTTACTACCCTCACGGATAGCAATAATGTCTCCAATTTTTACTTGGTGAGAAGCAACGTTAAGACGACGACCATTTACGGTGATGTGCCCATGGGAAACAATTTGACGAGCAAGTGCTCGATTGATCGCAAAACCAGAACGAAAAACAATATTATCAAGTCGTGACTCTAGTTGACGAAGTAATTTGAGGGCTGGGGTTGAAGAGCCTTCTCCTGTTTCATGTGTCGTTGTCGCACGTTTTACGTAGATAGCAAACTGCTTTTCCATAAGACCGTATGTGTGACGCATCTTCTGTTTAGCTCGAAGCTGTTCTCCGTACTCAGAAACATTAGAGCGATGCTTTCGCTCACTGTCTAACTTTCCTGGTGCATATGGACGTTTTTTGAAGGCACACTTCTCCCTTCCACAAAGAGATTCTCCGAGACGGCGACAAGTTTTACAAGTGATTCTGCTCATAGGATTAAATGTGACGCGGCTTACGAGGCTTAGGACCATTGTGTGGAACTGGCGTCTTATCAATAATAGAAACAATATCTATGCCGAAGGTAGAAAACCCTCTGATGGCACTCTCACGTCCTGAACCAACTCCTTTAACAATAACGTCAACTGATTTAATGCCGAACTGCTGAGCTTTCTCACCAATAAGCTCTCCAATTTTTGAAGCTGCAAATGGTGTCCCCTTCTTAGCGCCTTTAAAACCAAGTGCGCCAGATGAAGACCAAGAAATAATATTACCTGATTTATCAGAAAGCGAAAGACGAGTGTTGTTGTAGGTAGACTCAACAAAGAGTGTTCCTTCGACAATCTTCTTCTTAATTGCTTTTGCAAGTGATCGTGCCTTAAGAGCACTATCAACTCCTGAGCTATTCTTTTTTACGATTCGTTTCTTTCCCATGTTGTTATAAAATTAATTTTAGGTCTTCTCAGTCTTTCGGCGTCCACTACC
>JAYTIW010000063.1:0-9375 GCA_043731575.1 Minisyncoccota bacterium
TTGGCCTAATTCTTTTTGTACCAGCTCCCAATTAATCACAAAATCTTGAGTATCGAATGCTTCTTTCTGAGATCTCAGTTCTTTTTTTGCAGCACCAAAACTTCCATAGCTCTTTACAGAAAAATCTCTATGTTTCTTTTCACTTTCTTCTAAAGGTGTAGGTGGGAGCCCAAGTTCTTTAACATTATCTCTAAGAATATTCCTTTCTAAGTTGACTTGGTGGAAATTAGATTCTCCTTCTTTCATACAAGAAAGTATACCATGGGTTGTGTCTGTCTTTTTACACAGAACCACCTTGCGGCGGTTCTGTATTTGTATTATCTGTTATCTGTTAGCAAAGTGGTCTAATAGTCTGTTGTCTATGCTGTCAACACTTCTGCTTCTCCTTCAGTAATTAAGATAGTGTGTTCGAAGTGAGCTGATTTTTTATGGTCTTTGGTGATGAAGGTGTAGCCATCTTCAGCTAGATAGACTTCATCAGTTCCGTGGTTAACCATTGGTTCAATAGCAAGCACAAGCCCAGGAACGAGCTTTGGACCTTTCACACCGTCATCAAAGTTCGGCACAAATGGCTCTTCGTGGACTTTGTACCCGACACCATGTCCTGAAAGAATCTTCACGACACCGTACTTCTTTGGGACAGATTTCTCAATTGCTTTGGAAATATCATTCACATAATTTCCACACTTCGCAGCTTTAATGCCTGCCATCAATGCCGCTTTAGTTACATCCATAAGTTCTTGGTCTTCTTCACTTATCTTCCCTACTGCCACAGTGCGTGCCGAGTCACTAATCATATTTTTATGCTTCACACCACCATCAAGTCCCACAATGTCCCCTTCTTTAAGAACTCTGTCTCCTCCGATACCATGCACAACTTCGTCATTTACCGAAATACAGATACTCCCCGGGTATGGGTACACTGCCCCGAAAGGCTTGTAATTCAAAAATGCAGGAGTATCTCCCATGTCAGTAATCATCTTATATACAAAATCATTTAAGTACCCTGTTGTTACTCCAGGTTTTACTTCTTTCGATACTGCAGTTAATACAGCAGAAAGTCGCTTCCCGCTTTCGCGAAGTAGCTCTATATCTTTTTCGTTTTTTAATTTGATATTATATTTCACGATTATTTTATTTATAAAAACGAGTTACATCATACACCCAATCATGTGATCCACATGTTAGAAGTACAATAATATTATCTTTATCGTATTTATATAGTATTCTATACTTTTGATCTATACGTATACTCCATAGACCAATTTCTTTAGGCTCTAGTTTTTCATTATTAAGCGAAGGATAAAATGGATATTCTCTAAAAATACTTATTTGTTTAAGAGCTTTTTTTTGAAGAATTTTAGGTAACAAAGAAAATCTTTTTTTGAATTCACTAGAATAGCGAATTTCTAACATACTTAAGCAAGAAGATCATTTACGTCTTTTAAGACTTTGTATTCTCCTCTCTTATATTGCTTCCAAGAAAGATCTGCACTTTTTTTTGCTTCTTTACTTATCATACCCATAGCATTCATAAAGTGCAAAAAAGACTTCTTATTAAAAGATAAAGTGATCTCTTTATTATTTTGTATAGACATTTTTGATAGCATACTTATATAATACAGAATTAATTAACTAAATCAAGTTTCTCCAAAATATCCTTATGAACATCTTCAACTGACTGCTCTCCTTTTATATGAACAAAAGTATACCGCGGATCATGAGAATAGGTATCGATAATTGGAAGAATATCCTCTTCGAACCACTCCATTTTACGCTTAGCATTTTCTAGAAGATTATCGTCCTCGCGATTTCGCTCTGCAATACGTGCTAGCGCAAAGTTCTCAGTAACGTCAAGATATATAACAGTAGCATGTCCAGCGTACCCATAAAAATGTATAGCGCTATGAAGTGGCTCGACTTCCATGATGCGCCGTGGAGCGCCGTCTAAAATAATAGTCTCTCCTCCAACGAGGTTCTCTACGAAGATATTCGACCAGTTCCAGACTGCAAGGAACTCTGGGTTGAGTCCTCCAGTATTAGTTACAGCTCGTGAAATATTAGCAGAATAGGTGCCAGTTTCAATAAACTTTCGAAATCCTCCACCAGTTGTGATGTGAAGGACTTTCTCAGCCCCTTTTTCTTCAAGTGCTTTTTTAAGAAGTCCTGCCTGTGTACCCTTACCACACCCTGAGCGACCAATAATAATATAGAATTTTTTCTGTAAAGCTTCTTGCATCAACACATTCTAACATAAAATAACAAAAGAACCCGTAAGGGTTCTTTTGTATTTGTATTAAAGCTAAAAGCTACAGGCTAATAGCTAAAGTCTGTCCCTTAATACTCCTTCATCGATAACTGGGCGTCGATCTTTTTGATCACATCAAGGATAACAGATACCGCAATCAAAAGTGATGTTCCTCCAACTTGAATCGCTGTAAGACCAGTAATTGCCTGAACAATAACTGGAAGCACAGCAACAGTCCCGAGGAATACCGCACCAAAGAATGTAATTCTCGCTAAGATATACCCGATATGTTCTGCGGTCGCAAGTCCTGGACGAAATCCTGGGATAAAGGCTCCGTTTTTCTGAAGATTCTCCGCTGTTCTATCTGGATCAAAAGTAACTGCAGTGTAGAAATACGTAAATGAAACAACGAGGAAGAAATAGACACCTCCATAGATCCACTGATTAGCAATAAGTTCATTTAGTGTACGAGCAAATGCCTGTAGTGACCCATTATTTGATGTTGCGAATAACTGTGCTATCAACTGTGGGAAAATAAGAATAGAAATAGCAAAGATAATAGGCACAACTCCTGCTTGATTAAGACGAAGTGGGAGATAGGTTGAAGCCCTAAGACCGTTCGCTTGTCCCATTCTGGTCTGACGAGCATATGTTACAGGAACAGGGCGTTCTGCTTCTGTTACAAAAACAATACCGGAAATAACAGCTAGTACGAGTACCAATATTCCAACAAGTGTCGGAATTTGAGAGACGTCAAATGTAAGGAAATACTGCCCAAGCGTTTGAGGTACAGTAGCCACAATACCTGCGAAAATAATAAGCGAAACTCCATTACCAATACCTCGTTCATTAATCTGTTCACCAAGCCACATCATAAGCATTGTTCCAGCAGTAATAATAATAATATTACTTGTCATTTCAAGAGACGTCATCGCAGGCAACACATCCTTACGAACAAGAAGTGTGAGCAACGCAAACCCTTGCATAACTGCAAGTGGCAAAGAGATAAGTCTTCCATACTGTACGAAACGACGACGTCCAGCATCCCCTTCTTCTTGATACATTTCTTTAAGACGAGGAGACAGCACTGTTGAAAGCTGCATGATAATTGATGCAGTAATATATGGACCAACTCCAAGCATAACGATAGAGAAGCTTGCAATTCCTCCACCGGACAAAATATTAAGGAGTCCGAAGAAACTGTTATTCTTAAGAAGGCCAGCAAGAGCTTCTGCGTTAATTTCTGGAATTGGAATCACCGCAAGAAACCTTGTAATAACAAGAATAAAAATGACAAAGAAAATACGATTACGTAATCCCCTGTCAGAGAAAATAGCCTTAATTGTTTTCATAATTGTGCTATTATAGCATAAAAATAGCCATTTCCATACGATCCGCTCCGGCTAATAAATAATGCCCCACTGTATCCACTAAAGCAAATCCGCTCATATAAGCATTAGAGATTCCTCAACTGGCGCTCTGTAAGTTATTTATGGAGGTAAGACACTTATTACACTTTAGTCATGTGTCTTCTGTTATACTACTCAAGATGTTAAAAATCTATCGTTATACTATACGGGCTGTCATTCTTACTTTCGCACTCATTGGATTTATTCTTATGTCAGGGTATATAGCAATGCGACTTGGGTTCACTAATACAAAAGGTACTATAGACAACCAAACAGTAAATTTTATTCAAAGAGACACCACAACCATTGATTCATATACATCTTTTCCTCTTGCCCATACTCCAGAGTGGATTGCGTTTCGACAAGCTGTTGTAAAAGACATCCCTCTGATTATTAGAGTTTCAAAAGAAACAGGAATCCCTGCGCGCCTTCTCGTTGCGATTCTCGTGCCTGAACAAATGCGACTATTCCACAGTAATAGAGCAATTTTTAAGGAAGTGTTTGCACCACTAAAAGTTCTTGGAAGTCAAAGTCAGTTCTCGTGGGGTATCTTTGGTGTCAAAGATGACACAGCTCGTGCTATTGAGTCTCATTTACAAGATAGAAACTCTCCGTACCACCTCGGAAAAAATTTTGAAAAGATGCTTTCTTTCACATCATCAAATGAAAATGATGTTGACCAAGAACGCTTTGCTCGCATAACAGACGAGCGCAACCACCTTTACAGCTACCTCTATGCAGCTCTTTATATTGCACAAATAGAATCCCAATGGGAAAAATCTGGTTACAAAATCAGTGATCGTCCAGAGGTCATCGCCACTCTTTGGAACCTTGGCTTTGAGAAGTCATCTCCTCATAAAAACCCAAAATCAGGAGGAGCTGTTCTTGATATTGGTAAAGAAAAATACAGCTTTGGCGAAATTGCTCGTCTCTTCTACTACTCAGACGAAATGATAGAGCTGCTCCCGATAGAAAAAACCAGATAACAAAACTTTGACTCATGGTTAATATTCCCCTACCAAACCTTTACCTGCAAAAAATTAGTTACGAATAAGAGTAGGCTTCTTGCATAACCCGAAAGAGTAACAGCTTTTCCGTGGGTAGGGCATAGTTTGGCACGGAAAAGTTAGTTACGAATGATGGTTATGCAAGAAGTCTAATTATGTAAGAAGTTCAATGTCTCTCCATGAGCAAGAAATTTTTTGAAAGAATATTCTAATTACTGACAAGTCTCTGTCTTGATTGCTTGCCGTGTAAGATCATAAACCATGCCAGTTTCTTTTAAACCAAGGCTTTGCTGATATGCTTTTACAGCTTTGATTGTTAGGTCTCCAAAAAATCCTGTAGCCTTTTCAGAGAGGAACCCTTTTTCTATCAGGAACTCTTGCAATTTAGAAACCTGTGAAGTCTCGAACCCTCTATGGAGGTTAGTTTTTATGTCTGTACATGACATTGCTTGGGCACGCGTCACACCTGAAAACGTTGAGGCAATTGCCTTACCTTGGTCGAACATACTCTTTACCTGAGATAGAGAACTCTTCAATATAAGAGAAGCTCCACTTCCACCTGATTCACCGCCGCTGCCGCCATCATACCAGCCTTCATTTCCCTGAGGCATCTGCTGGTACACAGACTCTCCGATGACTGTTACAAAGTTACTTTCTGAAGCATTTTTGAATGATGTCTTTAGAGCTATTTGTCCATTTCCATTTTGATCAATATAGTATAGACCTGTTGGGGTAAGTTTATATGACCCTGCAAACATATCGACAGGCTTCGCCGTATAAGTAGTAGTGAGCACAACACTTGTATTTGGTGGAATAGTAGCAGAAGAATTAGGAGAACTCGTTGTGACGAACTTCCCTGAATTAAGATTCACAAAAGAATCCCCACCGAAAAATCCTCCACTTTTCAAAAGACTATATATAAACACAGCAGGATTTCCGTTGTTGTCTGTTGGCAAACTAAGAGAAGAAGCTCCTGTTGTTATCTTAACAATAGACTGCCCAACTAATAAAACCTCCTTGTTTGCAGAATCATACTGAAGTTTAAGTGTCGGAGCAGAAAGGAACTCAACAATTGGCGATATATTTGCACTCATAACAGGCACAGTCATGCTTACCATCATATGATTACTTACTTGGCCGTTTACACTAACAGTTACAGCGTAGTCCCCGGTCGAAGTGATGTTAAAATCTTTTGCTGAAAAAAGAATTCCTCCGCTGACATCAAGCGGAAATGTTTTAGTAACACCATTGATAGTAATTATATTCGCAGTAGAGCTAAACCTATCCCCGAAAAGATAATACTGTTCTGCATTCTTTTGAGACTGATGAGACCCTGTTATATACGGAGATGTTTCTCCAATAATGGTGATTGTGTTACTAAGAAAGTTATTTTTGAAGGAAGTCTTAGAAAGAGTCTTACTAGCTCCATATTGATCGACATACGGCAAATCATCGGGAGATGAGAAAGAATACGTGCCTGCAAGTAACTGACTTGTTTTAACAGTGTGTGTGAGTGTAAAGCTGACCGAGGTGCTCGCTGGAATAGAAATACTTCCATCTTGTCCTGTAGTAACCTCTCCAGAATTAGACGATGTTGTTGTATAAGAGTTTACATATACCACATTAGAACCATTTGCATTAGAATTTGTTATCCATACAACTCTAGGAGTGGAGTTGCGAAATGTACTTGGGATAAGTATAGCTGAGCTCCCCGTTGTTACCTTTACTTTCACTTGTCCTACAAGAGCAGACTCCTTGTTTTGAGAGTCATACTGAAGCTTAAGTGTTGGAGCAGAGAGGAACTCGACCGTTGGGATCAAACTAGTATTTGTAGATGTTTCCTTTTTTGTAGGAGGGAAAGTTATAGATAATCTCTGTGTTTGACGTTTTGAGTACTCTCCACTTGGGTCTTGTACCGTTAAAGTAAATAATGCTGTCACAGGTGTAACATTACCAACTGGAGTCACAACAATGCTATCTCCACTTGTATTAGTCCAATTCCAAATACCTCCTTTTAAACAATCTGGTGCGTTGCCTTTATCTGTAACGAAACTTATAGAACCAGGGGAACAAGAAACATCAAGAGAAATAGGAATAGCTCCGTTTGACAATGTATTGGCCGCCTTAGATGTATGCCATATAATAGCCGTTGCCCCTGTTATCGGGTTAGGGTCTTTATTAGAAAACCCAGTGATGGTTGCTAAAGTACTTTGATTTGATGCCTGCACTTTTATCTCAAGAGATGCTGTTGTGTACCCTCCTTTCCCATAACAAGTAACTGAGTACTTTTTGTTTTCCGTAAGTTCTTGAGTGCTAAATGAACCTGACGTGCCATAAGAATTGCCTTTTACAGCATTCATCTCTCCTCCTACATACGAACAACTCGTTGACTCAGTGCTCGTCCAAAATATCGTTGAAGATTTTCCATATTCAGGAGTAGTTGGTGACATATTAAGAACAACACTTGGAAGAAGCGTACTGCTCTTGGTATTACTCACGGGAGAAAGTGTACTGCTTTTACTGGTGATACTAAATACCTCTGAGAGACTTTTGCCGGTTTTCTTATCGAAAATCTGAACATCAATATTACCATTACTGTTAAGGTCCTTAAAATCTTTATTTATATAAAAAGAAGTACTGTAGTAGTCAGAACTAGCTTGCTCCAACTCTCCGCTACATACAGATTTAAATGCACAATCTGCTTTATATCCTAAATATAAATCTGGATGCTCTTTTAATAGAGCCATTAAATTTATCCCTGAAAAAACAACTTTGGTATCTTCTAATTTTACACTCACTATCTTAGTTGTGGCAAAAAACCCTGATGCTGTTGCGGGTTGATTGGTGGAAAAAGCACAACTCACCTCCTTGATCATAGCTCGAGTGTAGACTCCTACATACCCAGAACTTAGAAGTCCATTCTTTGATTGAAATGTCTTTACTGCACGGAGTGTGAGAGCACCGAAGTTTCCTGTTGGATCAGAGTTAAGAAGCCTTTGATCTTGAAGGAATGACTGGAGGTCTGACACTTCGCCATTAGTGTTGGAATCTTTTGATTTCCTGTAAGTGAGATTATACGCTAAGTCCGTACACTGCCTGTCTGCTTGAGTGGGTGCTTGGTCTCCTGTTATTTGAGCAGAAACGGTAAGTAAAGAAAAACAAACATTTATAAAAAGAGCGGTAGCAATATATTTTTTCATATTGCTTAAGTATACCCCCCCCCCGCAGAATCTCGACAAGGCACAGTTTATTATTTTTGCAAAGAAAAAGCGCGTAACTCGAAATAAATCTAGTTACGCGCCTTATTTTGCTAGCAGAGTGACAAGTCACACTGTCGCAGTTTTTAATGAATCAACCTTTCCCTCCTTGTTGTTGAGATGAACACTGCTGACGGGCCAAGGGCTCAAGCACTGACTCACAGGTCATGTAGTTGTTGATCACAATGGGTGCGACCCGTACTCCGTTGACGACAAACACCATTTTGGATATTTCCGATGTAACGGAGTAGCTTGTGGCCACCGCGTCTAACGAAAATGGAGCTGACTCACCTGGACCAACACTAAAGTTCGTCGCAAAAGAGCTTACATCCCCATCAGTCACCTTGTTGTAAAGATGGTACCCTCCGGAAAATCTAATATCCTTGCTACCGATATGGATCATCTCCATATCCGCCAAGTAGCACGTGCTTCGTGTGATACCATCTGTTGGACAGGTCACATAAACATTTGCAACAGTGAGAATACTTGAAGACCAGGAGGAGTACTGCAACTTTGGTGAAAACGTTTCAACCAAAGGAAGCGTAGTCCATCTTATGTTCAGCATTGTTGCCATGCTTTCGCGACTAGGTACCAAGATGTTTTCAGTTGACGGCTTCTCATACTCCACGTTCGTCAGAGACAGCGCCATCTGCACCGGCAACGCATGTGGAGAAATAGAACTCACCAGATCCAAAGTCTCTGGGAGATTTTCCCCATAGTAACCGTTCTCAAAAGTGACGACCAACTTCTCATCTTCGTAAGTGATGAAGTACGGCACACGGCCAGCGATACCCCCTTTGGCATCACGAAGTGTGAGTGCCTTGTTAGGAAATACCCACTTAAGACTGTACGGGTATGAATTGCCTGCAGAATCGTACGTTAGCGGCATGAAGTTTGTGAACTCAAGCCTGTTGACTCGCCGAATGACGCCACCATGATTTGTGCGAGTGACTCTTGCCACAACAACATTAATTTCTCCGACCACAGCTGTGATCTTTGGAATTGACTGATGTTGGAATACAACACCAGGAGTTCCCATAGTAACTGTCGTAACCAAAGGAATAGACAAAGTAGGAGGACTGGCTGTCTCCGGAACCGCTGGGACCAAAGTGGATGTAACAGAACTTCTTTCAGAACTACCGCCACCGCCACAAGCCGTCAAAAAGGCTAGTGACAGAAGAAGCATGCTGACAACCTTTACAAAACTAGAAACTTTCATGATGAATCCTTATAACAGTTGGAAAAGGGCGAAAAATCAGCCATGCTGACTGAATATATTATACTACTAAAATACCTGTACTGTCAAGTTTTTGTTTTAAATAAGTCTTTTATAGTAATGTTTTTATGGAAAAGTATAACATAAAAAGATTATCATCTTCAGCTAAGGCTGTTTTAATTTCAGAAGAGTGAACTATTTTTATAGCTGAATCCCTCCCACATTGACACCGAGACCG
>JAYTIW010000064.1:0-3619 GCA_043731575.1 Minisyncoccota bacterium
TCTTGATAAGATGGGCAAGCCAATCTTATCAAGACCTGCAAGGTAGATGTGGCAGTCCTCAAGAGTGATAACGAGCTCTCCTGGAACCATATCGACACACTGCGCGACCATATGAATAAGCAATGCATAGCTTGCGATATTGAACGGTACTCCGAGAAACATATCACATGACCGTTGGTCCATGGAAAGATCAAGGTACATTTTTTTATCACGACGGTAGCTTGGTCGCACAAAAAATTGCATCTTCATATGACATGGTGGCAAGCACATATCGTTCACCTCACCTGGATTCCAGGCATTCACAATGTGATAGCGGCTGAAAGGGTCGTCTTTCAACTGCTTTATCACTTTTGCAAGTTGATCGATATGCTGTCCATCGTTTGCTCGCCAGTCGCGCCACTGTGCTCCGTAGATACGACCACAATCACCCTCAAACTTTGCTTTGCCAAGTCCTGCAAATCGTGTTTGGTCATGAGTCCAAATGTTTCTTGCAGTTGGTTCTTTGCCAAGAAGTTCGTTAAGTTTTTTGATAGAAAGCCTGCCGTCAGTATCTTTGCCACCATCAATAAACCAAAGATTTTCTGCTTTAATGACTTCAAAAGGAAGAAACTTTGTAGTAGCAGCAGGGAATCCAAGTTGCAGATTAAACCGCATCTGATGTGCTAAGATTGCCGTGGTAACACCATTCCTTGTGGTTCGGCGTGAACCATAATCTTTTGTAGCTCTTAATGCGTTAAGAAACACTTGTTCGTTAGAGTTGAAATGCATAAAAAACTCCTCGTAGATAAGAATGAAAAGAGCATGATTGCTGGTAGAAACTCTACAGGTTTATAGTGCTTTCTGCAATATTGACAGCACCACTTTTTTCTTTGTTTGTAGAATGTTTCCTATTCCCGTATGATTGTGTCAGTTCATTGTTTTTATTCTATATGAAAAAGGAAGAAGCGTTATGAAAAAGAAAGCATTACTCATTGCAATCGAAGGTTCAGACGGAGCAGGAAAAGCGACACAGACAAATCTCCTCTACAGCTATTTTAAGAAACAAACATTTCAAGGAAAGAAGTTGAAGGTAGCACGTGTGTCATTTCCTCGCTACAACCAAACCCTTGGAGGAACGTTACTTTATGAAGTTCTGAAAAGCGAACGAGCCGATAGCTATGGTTTTTCAAAGATAGATCCACGGGTTGCGAGTAAGCTCTATGCCATGGACAGAGAAGAGTCATTACCATATCTTGAAAGTCTAATTGCCAGAAATGACATAGTAATATTTGATCGTTATGTTAAATCTAATCTCCTACATCAAGGTGGTAAGTTCTCTACGAACAAAGATCGTCTTGAGTTCGCAGAATGGTTATTTCGTTTTGAGTATGGCAATATTGGACTACCACAACCAGATACGATTATGTATCTAGCCCTCCTTTTTCTATTTCTTTACGACGTGCTGAACTGCGAGCACAGGCTACTAGTTCAACACTTGATGCTGTTGAGAAAGATAAGAAGTATGTGCGACAAGGACATAATGCTGGTATTTTCTATGCTCGTCATTTTGGGTGGAACGTGGTTAACGGGGTTTCTCGTGGAAAAGAGCTTACAGAAATTGAAGTTCACAACATTATTCTTGAAACTCTCAGACCTTGGAATCAAAAAAAACTTTTCGAAGGATGATTTTTTGGTCATAGTTTTAAAATCTGGTTTGCGAAGCGAACCAGATTTTTCTTTTTATTCCCCACTAAATAAGGTAGTATAGAGTGATGAATTCGTATGAAATTATTAAGCAGGAGTTAGAGAGTATTGCAGGTGAAGGGGTTATTTTTTCTTGTGATCAACCGGAAGATATTGCACATGGCGACTATTCTACGAACATCGCTTTCCCTCTTAGCAAGAAAAAAGGAATGGCGCCATATGCATACGCAGAAGAACTTGTGCCAACTCTTCTTGAAAAGCTTGGTGAAGTAGTAGAAAAAATCGAAGTCGCAGGTGCTGGCTTCATTAACTTTTACCTTAAAGATGATGTACGAACAGATGGTGTAGAAGAGATTGCAACTCACGGAGTATTGCGACCGTTGCGCGACGAGAAAATTATTATTGAATACACTGATCCGAATCCGTTTAAACTTTTTCATATTGGACATATTGTACCGAATGCTCTTGGTGAGTCACTTGCGCGTATCTATGAGGCTAAAGGGTATGACGTGACACGTATCTGTTACCAAGGTGACAAAGGAATGCATGTTGCAAAAACTATCTTTGGTATGCAGTGGTTTGAAAAAAATAAAACAGATGATAGAGATGTATATCAAGAATTTTTTGATGATAAAACGACACTTTCTATGAAGGTTTCTATTTTAGGAATGGCATACATGGTGGGTAACAGTGCATTTGAAGATGCAACAACAGATGAAACAAAAGCAGTCTTTAAAGACCTTAATAAAAAAATATATCAGAATGATAGTTCTGTTGCTAATCTGTATGCACATGGTAAACAAGTGAGCTTAGATTATTTCGAAACTCTCTACAAAAAACTCGGCACATCGTTTGATTATTATATTATGGAAAGCGAGGTGGCAGATGATGGTATGCGTATTGTGAAAGAGAATCTTGGAACAGTATTTGATGAGTCAGATGGGGCTATTGTATATTCTGGGGAGAAGGCTGGACTGCATACTCGTGTGTTTATTAACAATGAAGGCCTCCCAACATACGAAGCCAAAGAACTTGGAAATACCTACAAGAAAGCATCCCTTGTACCTGGTGCAACACAGTCACTTGTCGTCACAGCTCATGAGATAGATGAGTATTTTAAAGTTATTAAGGCTGCGCTTACTGAAGTTGATAAAACACTTTCTGATAAGCTCATACATATCTCTCACGGCATGCTTCGCCTCCCAGAAGGGAAGATGTCATCTCGAAAGGGGAATATTATTCCTGCGGAAGAGTTGATCAATCAAGTGTCGACTCAACTTAGAGAGAGACTTGATGACATGAAAGTAAACAGCGAAGACAAGGAACAGCTATTAAACGATATTGCCGTCGGTGCAATCAAGTTCGCAATTCTTAAAAGTGCGCCAGGGAAGGATATGGTTTTTGACTTCGAAAAGTCAATATCATTTGATGGAGATTCAGGCCCATATCTTCAATATACACATGCAAGACTTTGTGCGTTGTTAAATAAAGCGCATGATGCTGGTATTGATTTCGAACATGGGTATGTCGTGAGTGCTCCTGAGCGAGAGTTAGAAAAAACGTTGATTGGTTATTCTCAGGTTATGAATAAAGCTTATGAAGGACTTGCTCCACAACATATCATTTCGCATCTCCTCCTTCTTACTCGAGTATTTAATAACCTTTATGCACGCGTACAAATAGTTGACGAGAGTGATAAAGACAAAAGTTCCTATTATGTCATGCTTGCAAATGCCACCAAGAAGATCCTCGCCCACGGTCTCCACACGCTCGGTATCCAAGCCCCAGAGAGAATGTAGTTTGACTTTTCTTTTAAAATGTGCTATCACAAACCTATATATAGCCCCCGCAAATCAAATTCCCACATTTAGTACTTGTACTCAAAAACTTTGTTCTGGATAGAATCATGAAATATCTGCTTTAGTTCTTTGAAGGT
>JAYTIW010000065.1:0-3616 GCA_043731575.1 Minisyncoccota bacterium
GGCTAATATACTAACCCCTAGTTCTTACGGCTTTGATTGACCAAGACCAGAAACATCACCTGAGGCAACAAGAATATCTTTTGACGGACGATAGAGGAATATAGTTGTTTCGTAAAGAACAACAACATCCCCATTCTCTGCATTTTTAAAGAACGCTTGTGTTTCTTTTAGTTTTGCAACATCTTCCACTTGTGCAATTTGTGGATTTCCTGCTGGGAGAAGCACATGTTTTTCTAGAAGACTAATAATTTCTTCTGGTGTCGTTGAAGCAGTGATTACGATAGTTTTGGAAGAAAAAGTTTTTTCATCAAGAGAAAGTTGGTAGAGTTTGTACTGTGAGTATGCTACAAAAACAACGAGAATGAGAATGACTCCTCCAAGAACACCAAAGATAGCGCTTAGCTTCTTTTGTCTTTGTTTTCGTTTTTCAAGTTTATTCTTTATCTTTTCTACTTCATTGTGAGCAAAAGATGCTTCCGACTCACCAAGTGCTTCAGCTTGAATAACATGCTCTTGATTATTATTTCTATTTTCAAATTCATAAAAATTCATACAATGTAAAATACTATATTTTATTTAATTATATCACAACCGATAGCTTGGTTGGCTTTCATACGAGTTGCTTCATTCCAATTTCCTGAAATAAAACTAAGTTTAAGAATGTTAAAAATATCTTTTCTGTATGCCTGCTGGAATCGTTTAGTGGCGGCTCGTGTGAGTGGTCCGTAGACTCCAGTTAATGGCAACTTTTCACCGCGAACAATATTCAAGAACTGCTGAATTTTTTTAACAGTTTGCCCTTTATCACCATATGATGCATATTCTCTAAAGTATGGACAAGCGGTTATGACAACTGGAGTCCCACAAGCTTTTGTGGTTTGCCGCTCAATCTGGCGCTGACTTAATGTATAAATTGTCCCTGTTGGTTTTTTAAGGAGCATTGGATCAAGAATAAATGATTTATATTTTAACTGCCAACGCTTCACCGCAGCAATATCTCTCGCCTCATAGATACCATTAACTAGAAGTTTTTCATTTTCATAGGTGTTAAGAAATATTTCAAGTTTTTTTACATCGTCTTTTAAGTTAGTAGTTACCCCAACATCAATTGGACCTACGAAAGTAATTCTAGTCACGCAGGTACTTCCAGTATCTACAACTAGAGGGTTAGTGGATGAACCTACAACATATGAAGTTGAACTACTTGTAGTGCTCGATTGGGTAGGAAAAATAAAATAACCACCTCCACTAATTATAATACCTCCACCTCCGCCTCCACTCCCACCCCCTGAAGAAGTTGCCGTACTTGTCCCATAAACACTTGTGAGAGCATACCCACCACCACTACCATCGGCTGATAGTGTTTGAGCAGATTGCTGTACTATAAAACCATTTCCAGAAATTGCACCCTGTAGGGGCGTAATAATTTGCTCAAGAGTGTACCCACCGCCTGTGACTGTCTCAGCAGAAAGGTGAAGACCTGTTTGGGTCAGTGGAGTGACTAGACATACTAATACTAGTAGAGTTTTTAATAAATGGATTTTTTTGATCGACATACTGCAACAATAGAAAAGGAGATGGGGATGGAAAGGAGTGATTAGGCCTTCCTTTCTAATTATAACATCTCTTCGAAGTTAGATCTTTACTATAACTCACAGCACATTATACCGTATAAGCGATTTTATACGGAGGTCTTGCCTCCGGAGCTCATATAGATTATATTAACGGAGGTCTTGCCTCCGGAGAAATTAGGATTATACTTAACAACATGTCAGTAAGAATAACTCCACTTGTTCAAGGTGAGTACTATCACATATATAACCGTGGGAATAGTAAGCAGACTATATTTCATGATAATGCTGACATGCAAAGGTTCCAAGATTTACTATTTATTGCAAATAATCCTGAAAGATCTGATTTAAGAGAATCCAAAAGAAAAAAAGGTATCTCTACGGCACAGCTTCGCAAAGGTAAAACCTTTGCGAAAGGGAATAATAAGGAAGATAAAGAAGACGCTGATATGCGGAGGCAAGACCTTCGCAGCTGCGAAGGTCTTGCCTCCGCAACCACCACCTCTATAACTATCTCCGCAATAACAACCTCCCCTACTCCGTCTGAATTTACTAGGCTCGTTGCGATCGGTTCGTACTGCATCATGCCGAATCATTTTCATATTCTGATTACTCCCCTTGTAGAAGGCGGGGTGAGTAAGTTTATGCAGAAGTTATCCACTGCATATCCGATGTACTATAACAAAAGGTATACTCATACTGGAGGATTATTCGAAGGAAAGTTCAAAGCCAAACATGCAAGTGATGACAGGTATCTGAAGTACCTCTTTGCTTATATAAATCTCAACCCAGTGAAACTCATTGATCCAACATGGAAAAAGTATGGCCTTAAAGATGTTAAAAAAACTTTTGCATTCCTAGAAACATATACATACTCGAGCTATCTTGATCTTCTCCACCGCGAAGGCAAGACCTTCGCCAGTGATAGCAGGAAGAGATCTGAGGCTGATATTTTGTCACTTGATGAGTTCCCAGAATATTTCCCGACAGGCGCAGTTTTCAAGAAAGAGATTCTTACATGGTTTTCATATAGAGATGACTTTTAGAAGTATAGGTGCTAATGCGAAGGCAAGACCTTCGTATACCTTGTCTTCATAAAGTTACTTCCGTTGCCATTTCTTTTTTTGCGAAGGTCTTGCCTTCGTAGACTAAGGTTGGCTCATGGTTTTGCGAAGGTCTTGCCTTCGCAGTAAGAATTATCTAGCAAAACTACTGGGAGCCGAGTTTGTGGAGGGACTTAACCTCTGTGGCAGAGAGAGGGCGGTTGTAGATGCGGACGTCGTCTATCTTTCCGTCGAAGTTACGAAGGTTGTCAAACGTTCTACTTCCAATCCCAAAGTTAATTGCACTAGAAGTAGTAGGAAAAGCATTGAGTGTGCTTGAACCGACAAACATACCATTAATATAAATACTTGCAAGCCTGTTTCCGTTAAATGTTACAATAACGTGTTGCCATCTATTAAGCACAATAGAATTGGCAACAGATAAAGTTTCTGTTCCTGTATTTGTTGAATTAATCGCAAAAGAAATACCCTTTGATACGTTGGAGTTATCTGTAAACAGTGTGTATCCAACTGTTCCGTTATTTTTATCAATAATTCTACCAAGACTATTTACGCCGTATGATCTTGGATAAATCCAGGCGCTGATAGTGAGTGTGGAAGTTATATTTAAAACACCAGTTGATGAGGCACTGATTTTGTCGTCAATAGAGTCAAAAGTGAGTGCTTGGCCAAGTTTGCCGATGGTGGCACTTGATGAGGCTGTCATGTTAGTGAGTGTGCCGTTGTTGCCACTTCCGCTTGAGTCTGTCGCGGTGGCGTTGGTCATGTTTTTGCCGTCGAAGGTATAATGACCGACGAGACCACTGTTTATACCTACGCCGCCAGAGGTCGTATTTACTGTTGGAGACACAGCTGTCGCTACTTGCCCGAGCTTGTAGAGAGACTGGACTTCATTAGCAGAGAGATCTCGACTATACGTACGGACATCATCAATCTTTCCGTCGAAGTTACGGGTGTTATCAGATAACTTAGCTCCAATAA
>JAYTIW010000066.1:0-3578 GCA_043731575.1 Minisyncoccota bacterium
AAATCAAATTTCCATGTTTTGATCCCTTAAACTCCTTATAAATTAAGAGGTTTACAAACAGAAAAGCGGGAATTTGATTTGCGGGGGCTATATATACTAAAAGAAGCAAGACTAAAAAGCAAATGACT
The DNA here is from genome assembly GCA_043731575.1 of Minisyncoccota bacterium. Taxonomy (GTDB): domain Bacteria; phylum Patescibacteriota; class Minisyncoccia; order Phycocordibacterales; family UBA5272; genus UBA11704. Next base: position 129 of record JAYTIW010000066.1, read on the forward strand.
TGCCTATTTATTTTCCTGTACTTCCGAACCCCCTTTCTCCACGAAGAGAACTAGATAACTCATCAACTTCTACAATTTCCGGAAACTCAACTTTTTGAATAAGTAATTGTGCAACTTTGTGACCATGTAAAAATGTGTATGACACGTCACTTAAGTTATGCACCAGCACTGACACTTCTCCTCTGTAGCCTGCATCGATAACACCACCAAGAGTCTTTAAACTTTTTGAGCCAATAGATGACTTATCCCAGATAAGCCCAACATTTCCCTCTTCTATTTCAAACGAAACTCCGATAGGTATCATTACTGTCACGTGAGGTAACACGGTGTGCTCACCACATGCATATAAATCTATCCCCGCATCATCATGATACGCACGAGTTGGCACCTTTGCATCACTTCGTACTTTTTTTATCTTGAGTTGCATAATGCAGTTTAGTATATCAAAAAGAAAAAGTTCCTCATTGCTGAGGAACTTGTAAAGAGCACAACCTAGGAAACAAAGTTTTTTCCAAGAAGAGCTTTAACTTGCCCACTGTATCCTTTGGTATAAGGACGAACTGCTGGAGTAACCATTCGCTCATACTTAACCTTAAGTGCGGATGTCCCATCGCGAATAGTCTCATCACCACCCGTAATCTCAAGGGTAATAGTCCCTTCAAAGCCTGCGTCGATGTACCCTGCACGATGAGAATCCCATCCACCTGCACGATCATCTACCCGAACACCTTCTGCCGACATATTGTTAGGCACTCGAATTATTTCCTTTGTTGGGAGAATCAGCCCAGTGCGATTATCAAGGTCAATAGTTCCGTCAGAAGAATACACCGCCTCAAAAAAAGAGGATGCATTATTTTCCTTAGAAAATTTAACAGGTTTGTCTGTAAATTTTGTTTTCCATCCTGCGTGACCAACTGGAATGGCGAGCGTCATAACAAGTGAGCCATCATTGTCATTCACAGAAAGTTTCGAATAGTCAATTTCTTCTTGATTTGTAGTGAGCAGCATAGGTTGCCGCTTATACAACTCATGAAGCTCCTTCTGAGTCAAACGAGAGTCTGAGTAGAATAAACGAAGCTGCACCAACTCGTCGTCTTCTACAAGAAGACATGAGAAGATATCGTTCTTAACAAGTAGCCACATGTCGTCTTTGAAATTTTTTGGAATGGTGTCATACCGTGGCACACCATCACAAACAACACTCACCTTAAGAAAGGTACGACCCGTGGTAGACCTTGGGTTACAAAATCCATACACTGATGGATCAAGATTAAGTTTTGGCTTCAGCCTGATCAAATATCTCACACCCCGTTCAAGAGGATGAGAAAAATCATGTGGACGTCCGCCAAGTTTGTGACGAATCATATCATAAATATTTTCACCAGACTGAGGCAAGATAAAACGTTCAATACGCCAGATTTCCTCAGAAATTGGGAGATTAAGAGATGCAGGGTTCACATGTATTTGTTTTGCACCTGTAATTCCACCTTCCTGTATCATTTTTCCAAGAAGACTATCTGGAATAGCACCAAAAAGTTTCTTTTTCATTATTTACCTCACTAGAAGAACTATATTCCCTTTCGGGGCTGGCTCAAGCCTACACCAAAAAACAAAAAACCGCACTCTTGCGGTTTTTTGTTTTTGTTGCTTAGTTTTCTTTACCCAGAATTCTGGTTTAGTCAGAAAATGAGATGATCACAAAGCAATTCTCAGCTAGTTTTAAAATTGCTTTAGCTACAAGGCGCATGAAATTTTTGCGACCAAGCGGTCTATTTACGGCCTAGCCGTGAATCTGCTGATTCAGACGTGTGGAGCAAAAATTTCATGCAACGCAGTAGATGAAGTGATTTTAGAACTAGATGACTTTGATGCCGGCAGAGCGAGCAGTACCCTCGATAATCTTCATCCCCTGCTCAACTGTATGAGCAGTAAGATCTTTAAGTTTAAGTTCTGCAATTTCTCGGACCTTATCCTTTGAAATTGTTCCAGCTCCACCTTTTGAATTTCCTTTTGCTACACTAGCTGCTTTCATCACAAGAGATGTTGCTGTAGGAGTCTTGATAACGAAATCATAAGTTCGATCTTCGTACACATAGATCTTAACCGACATTCTTCCTGACATTCCTTGAGTTGCTGCGTTGAACTTATTAACGAAATCTCCAATCTGAACACCAGCCTGACCAAGTGCGGGACCAAGTGGTGGAGCAGGTGTGGCTTTTGCAGCTTCTATCTGAACCTTAACGTATTTTGTAATTTTCTTTGCTGCCATGATATTGTTTCTTAAAGTTTGGTTATTCTAACACGTTTTTTAATCCTTTTCAACCATTTTCCTCGTGACCTATAATAAATACAGAACTCCCGAACTTGAAAAAGAAAATTTCAAAAATTGCTTTAGATACAAGGCATGGGTGCTGGCGAATGGAGACGTACTAGTCTGTACGTTGAAATGAGCCAGCGGGACCCATAACGCAGTAGATGAAGTGATTTTTAAATTTTCTTGATCTGCAAAAAGTCGAGCTCGACAGGGGTTTCTCTTCCAAACATATTAACAAGCACCTTAAGCTTTCCTCTCGCCTTATCCACCTCAGACACCTTTCCTTCAAAGTCTTTAAAAGGTCCGTCGATAATTCCAACAAGTTCACCAACCATGACTGTTATTTCGTGTTCAACTTCTCCTGTATTCATTCGACTAAAGAGGAAATCAACTTCACTCTGCTTAAGTGGCACTGGTGTTGTCCCTGCTCCAACGAACCCTGTAACACGGGGTGTATTACGTACAACATACCAACTATTATCATCTACGATCATATCTACTAAGATATACCCTGGGTAGATTTTTTCTTCTACTTCTACACGCTTAGTTCCTTTTACTTTTATTTTCTTTTCGAGCGGAACAACCACAGCAAAAATTTTATCCTCCATTCCTAGAGACTCAATACGCTGCTTTAAGTTACGAAGTACTGCATTTTCGTAGCCACTGTACGTATGAATTGCATACCAATGACGCTCCCCTGTAAATTCTTGTTTAGCCATAGTGTGATGATTAAATTAACGATTAACGACCTGCTTAAGAAGACTGTTTAATGAAGCGTCGACACCCCCTAACCCCACTGCAACGATAACGGAAATAACAATCACCAGTACCGTGAAAATGACAGTCTGTGCGGTAGTCGGGAAAACAACTTCTTTAAGTTCTGCTTTTGTTTCTTTTAGGTATTGTATAAGTTTATTCATAAAAAATAATGTGATTGAGTTACATTGCGTATATACAACTACTACTCTTATTCTAAAAAACACCCCCTGGGGTATTTATTACTAATATAGTACCATATCTTTTAAGGAAAAGCAATACAGAGTCTTCTCCAATCCCTAATGTCCCCTGAAACCGTATTCCATAGTAACGCTAATGTCCCCTGAAATATTGCGTATAGGAATCATCTTCTCATAATG
>JAYTIW010000067.1:0-3555 GCA_043731575.1 Minisyncoccota bacterium
CATAAAGAATTTTTCACTATAATGCCAACACAAAAAGAAATTTTTACAATTCCAGACGAAGCACCACAGATTGGGGCTATTTATGCGCATTATAAAAATTTCGACAAAGAATACCAGGTGACAGGGATTTCACTTAATTCAGATAGCGATGAGTGGCATGTGGAGTATTCCCCACTTTATGAAGGTGCGGTCGCCAAAAAGTTTAACCGTTCAATTGCAACATGGATGGATAAAGCTGTGGTTGGCGGAAAGGAGGTGGAGAGGTATCAATTGAAAAGACTGTAGACGTTAGCTTGTAGAATGTAGCTAATTCAGGGATATATAAAAAGCGAAGGCGAAGCCTTCGCTTTTTTGTGCGTATTAAAAGGCTACAGTCTACAAGCTAATGTCTACAGTCTGGAATTTTAGTTAACGTGTAAGAAACTTATCTAATATTCCACCGTGTTCTTTCACGTATTGTTTTATTTTTCTCTTTGCAAGTGTTGTTTTTGCCATGTCGATCCATTTTCGTTTTGGTGAAGCAGAATCTTTAACATCAATTTCTACAACATCTCGACTAGTAAGTTTTGTATCTAGTGGGACGAGCTTCCCGTTTACTTTTGCGCCTGCCGTATGATCTCCGATATCTGAGTGGACAGCATATGCAAAATCAATCGGAGTAGACCCGTCAGGTAAGTCAATAACGTCTCCTTTTGGTGTGAGAATAAATACACGATGTTCAAAAAAATCTTCTTTGAGATGCTTCATAAAATCCTTATGAGGCTCAAGATCGTTTTGCCACTCAAGAAGCTCCTTCGTCCATCCGGTTTTTTTTATGATTTCATCTTTGCTTACATGTTTACCAAGTTCTTTATATGAAAGATGGCTTGCGATACCATATTCAGCTTCTCGGTGCATATCTTTTGTACGAATTTGAATTTCAAGGGTGTTACCATCTCCTGAGAATATAGTAGTGTGGAGTGACCTATAGTTATTTGGTTTTGGTACCGCAATATAGTCCTTAAATCTGCCTGGAACGGGTCTGTAGAGGCCGTGGATGACTCCAAGAGCTTGATAACAGTCAGAAATGGTTGGAACAATAATGCGTAGTGCTAGAACGTCGTGTACTTTAGATTCATCCATTTTGTAACGTTTCAATTTTTGCCATAGTGAGTAGAGGTGCTTCACTCTGTGGTCTATCTGTTCTATCTCAACATCAAAAATCCGCAGTTCATCTTTAAAAGTAGATACGACTTTTTCTAGTTGCTCATCAGAAACAGGATTCATAGTTTTAAAAAGTTGTACCGTTTTTTTATATTCTTCTGGGTAAACGTATGGAAATGCCGCATCTTCTAATTGTGCTTTTAAGCGCCCCATTCCGAGACGGTCTGCAAGACGTGCGTGAATCTCAAGAGTTTCAAGGGCGATACGTTTCTGTTTATCAGGGGAGACATATTGTAGTGTTTGGATATTATGAAGTCTGTCACAAAGTTTAATTACCACGACACGAATGTCATCTGCCATCGCAATGAAGAATTTTCGTAGTGACTCCACGTGACGCTCAGCTCCGGTGTAGCGGAGCTTCCCGAGTTTCGTTACTCCTTCGACAAGTTTTGTAATATGTTCACCGAATGCTTGAGTCATCTCGAGGTCTGTCACACTCGTATCTTCAAGAACGTCATGCATGATACCAGCCGCGATGGTTTCAGCGTCCATCTTAAGCATTGCTAAATTTACTCCCGTGGCAAAGACGTGATTATAGTAGGGCTCACCGGACTTTCGTAGTTGACCTGCGTGAGCTTGTTCTGCGAAGGCACAGGCTTTTTTGATAAGAGTTTTATCAGCTTCACCAATATCAGGAAGAAGTGCAAAAATCCTATCAGGGTTAGTATCAATAAAAATCTGCGAGTCCATCTCTTTACAATACCATGAACTAGTTATTAGTGGCTAGTAAATGTAAATACAACAACTGAACCCAAAGAGATTATCTCTTTTAGTTTTTTTTATTGTTAGTTGAAGATATAAAAAGAAAAAAATTAATTCATAAAGAAAACTTTTTCTTTTATTACTTCTTTGCTTCTAATTTATGTGGATTATGATTCGGACAGGTCTTGTCACTACACCTTTCTGGAATTGTTTTAGTCCCCGTCATCATAAGTTCCCCGCACTGTGTTCCGTCAGCTTTTTTCCAGGTACAACGGTTACCTGTTGGGCGCGTTTTGATAATGTGTTTACAATCAGGATAATTGGAACATGAATAAAAAATCCCGAAGCGCCCCTTGCGTTCTTCCATGTAACCGTCTTTACATTTGTTACAGTGCACTCCTGTTGAATTCGCTTTTCGCATCTCCTCATCTTGTTCGATGTATTTACATTTTGGGTAGTTGTCACACGCAATGAACTTACCATAACGGCCTTCACGTTCCATAAGTTCACCTTTTTCACATTTTGGACATTTCTTCCCAAGCTTCTTTGGGCCTTCCATCACTGCACCATCCATTTTTCTTGCACCCATACAATCTGGGTAGCGAATACAGGAATAGAACTTGCCATTCTTGGCGAGCTTAATAACCATGTTGGCATCACACAGTGGACACTGCATACCTTCTGGAGCATCACCCATGCTCGTTGCTTTTTCGAGTGTGTCTTTTGACTTAACGTCTTTAATGAATGGTCCGTAAAAGTCTGTAAGTGTTTTTAAGTATGTGGCTTTACCTTCTGAGATGAGATCAAGCTTATCCTCCATGTCTGCTGTGAATGTATCACTAATGTAGTGTGCGAAATGTTCCTCAAGGAAAGAAATAACGACTTCACCTGTATCTGTTGGATGAAGTGCTTTATTTATTTTATCGACATAGCCACGAGCTTCAATGGTTGAAAGAATGGAAGCGTAGGTGGAAGGTCGTCCAATGCCACGCTTCTCGAGCTCTTTAATGAGACCTGCTTCTGTATAGCGATGTGGGGGTTCAGTTTCTTTTTGTATTGATTGTAAGGTTGTGAGGTTAAGTTGGTCACCTTTTGTGAGGTCAGGTAAAATAACATCATCACCTCGCGAGTCAGGGTCAACAGCAAGCCATCCAGGGGAGAGAAGAATAGAGCCATTAACCGTGAAGTTAGGGATAGATTTTGTGGTGATGTTGGCAGTTATTTTACTTCGCTTTATTTTAGCGTCAACCATTTGACTCGCAACTGTTCTTTCCCAGATGAGAGAGTAAAGTCGCTTCTCGTCATCTGTGGTTCCTCCACTTCGAGTACTTCCGTGTGTTGGACGTACTGCTTCATGAGCTTCTTGAGCGTTTTTACTTTTTGTTTTGTACTGACGGACGTGCACTTTGTCTTTACCGTAGTTTTTTTCAATCACACTTATTATTTCGGTAACAGCTTGCGTAGACAGTGTCGTGCTGTCAGTACGCATGTAGGTGATGAGACCTTTCTCATAAAGTTTCTGTGCGATACCCATGGTGCGAGATGGAGCATAACCTAATCGTGAGGAGGCTGCTTGTTGAAGCGTAGATGTTGTAAATGGAGCTTTTGGTGAACGTGAGGCTTCTGTGCTTTCAACATCCAAAACTTCCC